>JAQBOT010000226.1 GCA_028287885.1 Pedobacter sp. | reverse complement strand
CGGCCACCACATCCAATGTACAGGCAATTTTTCAAAGGCATCCTCAATAACATATACAATTTTAGTAACACCTAAGGATAAAAAACCAATGACCAAACCAATTCCACTATATATAGCTAATGCTCCTTTTGAGGGTGCTATTAAGTCGGGCATTGGAAATACAGGTCCGGATTCGAATAGAAAATTATGGCCGGCGGCGCCGGTAATACATGCCAATGCAACAGGAAGGATTGATCTTGGTGAAAACTCGAAAAGGAGTAACTCGATTGCCAAAAATACGGCGGCAATCGGTGTTCCAAAGATTGCTGACATACCTGCGGTTGCACCTGCAGCCAGAATGATCTTGCGCTCATTTGACGTGATCTTGAACATCTGACCAAGCGTAGAACCCAAGGCACCACCAGTGGCAATAATAGGCCCTTCGGCACCAAAAGGACCTCCCGTTCCAATCGCTATTGCGGAAGAAACAGGTTTTAATATGGCGATAGAGGGGTTGATTTTGCTTTGGTTGGTTAAAATTTGCTCCATTGCTTCGGGTATACCGTGTCCTCGAATGGCTTTTGAACCATAAAAGGCCATTAAACCAACAAGCACACCCCCAATAGCAGGAACTATAATCACCCATAGGCCCAAGTGATTTTCTGCTGGGCTATGGTAGGCAATATTGAGCCCGCCGAAGAAGGATAGGTTGGTAACCAGATTGATTAGGCAAACCAGCAATTTGGCTATCAAACTTATTGCGACGGCCACCAGGACAGATAAAGCAGAAATTCGTATTAACCTTTTTTTGGAGAGCTTATCTTCTGTATTTGCCAAACCCGTAGCCATACCGGATAGCGAGGGTGAAATAGGAATACCCCCTTGGGGATGGATCTTTTTCATTGTTACTTTAAATTTTTACAAAAGTAAATATTAAATGAATGAAAGCAATCGAAAATACACAAATAATATTGCATGTGCAATGTATTATTATACTTTCTGTCATATAAACTCGAATTTACCTTGTACCTATCATATAACAAAAATGGAGAATGTCTATTGAATTTTATAATTTAGTGCCCTGGCCTATTTAGCTTAAGGATAATTGAATGGACAAGACAAAGCATAACTGCGATCTAAATACCTGTTTTTTGTGCACAACGTGTCTAAGTGACTGGAAACCTGCAGTTGAAACAAACAAACAGAACTTTCAAATAAAGAAGGGGCAGGAGATCTTTAGAGAGGGTGATCCGGTTACCGGAATCTATTTTGTATATCAGGGAAATGTGAAGGTTCATAAGAAATGGGATAACGAAAAGGAATTGATTATTCGATTTGCGAAAAAGGGCGACATTTTAGGTCATCTTGGTTTAGAAAGCAACAACGTCTATCCGGTTTCAGCAACGGCCCTGGAAAAAGGTACCGTTTGTTATCTGCCGATGGATTTCTTTGAATCGTCATTAAAAATAAATAATGCATTTGCTATCAAGTTGATGCGTTTTTTTGCGACTGAACTACAAAATTCAGAAAAACGGATGCGAAATTTAGCCCACATGCCGGTTAAAGGACGTGTAGCCCAATCCATCATCAGTTTAAGAAATCAATTCGGGCTTAACGCTGAAGGATGTATTGATATAGAACTCGCCAGGCAAGATCTCGCCTCCTACTCAGGTGCCGCTTATGAATCTTTATTTCGTGCCATTAATGAGCTGGTAACAGATGATATCATTACGCTTTCTGGAAAAAGCATGTCGATAAAAGATGAAGATAAACTTCAGCAGTTGATTTCGACACACGAGTTCTAATCCGTCGCGCCCTGACATTCGATCAGGGCATCAAAAGACTCATGATTGATGCTTAAATTATTGAAGGAAATGCTGCAGATACAAGCAATGAAACTGATGGCAATTTGAAGGCTAAAAGCTGCCAAAAGGACTGTAATTTCAGCTAGCTCCTGGCTAGCTTTTCCTTAGCTCCTCCTTAGCTTTCCTTTACCTCAAGCTATCGGAAAAGTAGGGAGGAACCAAACTTAAGAGAAGCGGTGAAAAAAGTAGGCCAAACTCAAACAAAAACCAACATCATTTCGGGCTCTCCGAAGTATGTTTATAAGCAGAAATCAGAAATGTGCCTGAACGGGATGGGTGTTAGATTTTTTACTTACAAAAGTCTTTACCGCTGCCGAATATTGCCTGCCGATCGGAAGTTCAATCTGGCCAATTTCAACAAAAACTCGCCACCATGGTTGAAGTAAAATAAAATAAAGCAAGCTGCGCAAAAAATTCATAATTTCGTGCCGATGGAAAACTTCATTGTATCGGCACGTAAATACCGCCCCGCAACCTTTGAAACGGTGGTTGGGCAAGACCACATTACGGGTACACTAAAGAACGCCATCAAGAACAATCAGCTGGCACAGGCGTTCCTGTTTTGTGGTCCGCGGGGTGTGGGTAAAACCACTTGCGCCAGGATCCTTGCAAAAACAATCAATTGTACCAACCTCACATCAGGTATAGAGGCTTGTGGAGTTTGCGAGTCCTGCCTTTCTTTTCAAGGTGGCAATTCTTTTAACTTTCATGAGCTTGATGCGGCCTCAAACAATTCTGTGGATGATATTCGCAGTCTGATTGAGCAAGTGCGGATCCCGCCTCAAGCTGGAAAATATAAAATCTATATTATTGATGAGGTGCACATGCTGTCTGCAAGTGCATTTAATGCATTTTTGAAGACGCTGGAAGAGCCACCTTCATACGCCATATTCATTCTTGCAACTACAGAAAAGCATAAAATTTTGCCGACGATTTTATCGCGTTGTCAGATCTTTGACTTCAATCGCATCCAGGTTGATGATATCTCCGGCTTGCTGACTAGGATTGCCGAACGTGAAGATATTACAGTGGAAGCGGACGGCTTACACATCATTGCCCAAAAGGCAGATGGTGGTTTGCGGGATGCACTTTCCATGTTTGACCAGATTGTTAGTTATACAAACAAGAACTTAACTTATAAAGCAGTAATCGATAACCTGAACATTCTCGATTACGATTACTATTTCCGCCTTACAGAAGATCTTAACGGTGCTGATGTGAGCAAAGCATTGATTCTATTTGATGAGATTCTGAATAATGGCTTTGATGGCAACAACTTCATCAATGGGTTGTCTACCCATTTAAGAAACCTCTTGGTAGCCAAAGACCCACAAACGGTAAAATTGCTTGAGGTGAGTGAAAACATAAAGCAGAAGTATTTGCAGCAAAGTCAGCAAATACCCGTTTCTTTCATCTTAACTGCTTTGAATCTTGCAAACCAATGTGACCTGACTTACAAGAACAGCAAGAACCAGCGTTTGCAGGTAGAATTGGCGTTAATTAAGATGTGTCACATCCCCTCGGTCATTCAACTCGCCTCGCTGCCGAAGTTCGCCGCTGAAAGCTTAACTGACCAGGATCAGATTAAAAAAAAAACTAATTTAAGTTCGGAGCAACCGACATCGAGTGCGGCACCAACAGCAGGGTTAAACGCCAGGCCAGCATTGAATGCCACACCGGCGACAGCGCCGACAGCTACATCGCCGGCAACAACAACAGCGACAACAACATCGAAACAGCAGTCAGCTCCAGACGTTCAAACGCCTGATTCCATTGCAAAGGAACCAGAATCGAAGCCTGAACAGCCTTCGAGCCCAGTTAAGCCGAGCCCTGTTAGTAAGCCAACATCGATAAAGCTTCCCTCAACTGGAAAAATTGCATTGAATCCAGGCGAAAACACGAAAGGTTCCGACATGCTGATTCCATCTATTACAGCATTGCAAAATATCGCAGGCGGAATCGAAGAGAAAGGCCCCAAGTATATCTTTGGAGACGATAAGGAGGAATTTAGCTTTGAGCAGCTTATGACCCTTTGGGAAGAATACACCCAAAAGGCTATGGTGGACAACAAAATCAATTTTTATACGCTCCTAAAAAGCAATCCACCAATACTGGAAACCCCCACACAGATCAAAGTATTAATCGAGAATAGTGCTCAGGAAAGTATTTTGCAAGATGAGTTGGTGGACTTCTTGAACTTCTTACGCTCCAGATTAAAGAATTTTGATTTGTCTTTAATTACAGAAAAGGCGGAACGTAAAATAACGAACCGCCTATATACAAGTATTGAAAAGTATAACTATCTGCTAAGCAAGAATCCAAAGCTGGAGGACATGCGTCGCATCTTCAATTTAAGTGTGAACCCTTAAGTCTTGGTTGAAACTTCAAATTTAAGTTTGAACCGTATATTTGTGAATCCACTATTATTCAAGGATTATTGTTACAAGGGAAGCGGTGGTCTGTCGTTGATCGGGTAACCTTCTTCATCCAAATCGGGGCGATCGTCTTCAGGCGTTCTCGCCAGCAACTCATCCTCAGGATCAAGTTCTACGATATCACCATCATCCACACGCATACCCAAATCGTTCAATGCAGGATCTTCTACCGGAGTCCGTGAATACTCGTCGCCAATAAACTCGTTTGCTTCATCATAGTCCGAGTTGAAATCAGTTCCATTCGCCCCACCGGTGTCATAAGGCAGCGGATGATCGTAGTCGGTCTCCTCCCCTTTAACATCATATTCAAAGGTATTCGTGTCTTTATTGTATGCCAGGTTATCAAAATCCTTCACTTCACCCAGGTCAGAACTGTGCAGTTTATCGTTTGATTTATTAATATTATCCGGGCTGTCTGGGTTCGCTTCTTCATTCGGTTTCATAATCTTCTGTTTTTGTTTATATAAAACCGTATCAAATCTTTAATTGTTTTTGAATTTATATCTTTGTTTCCCATATCAATAAAATTTGAACCCAATACTATGTCTATACAAAAAATTAAAGTATCCCAGCCCGTTGTAGAGCTTGATGGTGACGAAATGACTCGCATCATCTGGAAATTTATTAAAGATAAATTGATCCTGCCTTACCTGGATCTGGACATTAAATACTATGACCTTGGTGTAGAATATCGTGATCAGACCGATGATCAAGTGACGATTGATGCTGCTGAAGCCATTAAAAAATATGGTGTTGGAATTAAATGTGCTACCATCACCCCTGATGAGCAACGTGTAACGGAATTCAGTCTGAAACAAATGTGGAAATCACCAAACGGAACCATCCGTAATATATTAGATGGTACCGTTTTCCGCGAGCCAATTTTGATGAACAATGTTCCGCGTTT
>JAQBOT010000205.1 GCA_028287885.1 Pedobacter sp. | reverse complement strand
CCGCCAAGCATTAAGCCTTTTCCGCCGGTCACATTGCTGAGGTACTCCGCCGCAATGAAAATGCTTGTCGCACCAACAATCTCGCTCATGGCACGAACCACGCTGAGTATATTTCCTTCATCACGCAGGTGTTCAAAGCAAAGTGCATTGATCTTTTTGTCCAGCAGGGCTTTTAAATATTCGATTTTTAATGAACCCATCTGCAATGCAGAGATCAAGGTTTGGCCCTTGTGCATCATGCTGATTTCCTCGAAGGTGGGTGGCGCAATCTTTACGAGCACGTCCGCGTTGAACACATCCTTCTTGTGGAAACAGATTGTTGCACCTTGTTCGCTGTAATCCTGATCAGAAAAGTTTGCTCCCATGCCGGCGCCAGTTTCTATAACCACCTGGTGGCCGTTGTTAACCAGCAAGGCAACAGACAAAGGCGTAAGGGCAATTCTGTTCTCTTGAAAAGAGATCTCCTTGGGGATGCCAATATACAGACTGTTGCTTTTCTTTTTCGTTTCAGACAGGGTTTCCTGAGGCTGTATCAATCCCTTTTGAGCAATTGAGGCCATTTCATCTCTTAAACCGGTCGCCATTCTTAGTTCATTATGTTGTGAAACATGTGTTTTTTAATTCGTTCTTAAAGGTAAGCAATCGTGCTAAATTTTTGTAAACGTTATTAACCGGGTATCCGGGGTAGTAGCGGTAATGCTCACGTGGACATATTCCTGCGGAAGCAATTCCTTTATTCTTTCGGGCCATTCAACCAGGCAGATGTCTCCGGAGTAAAAGTATTCCTCGTAGCCTATGTCATAGGCCTCACGCAAATCCTCTATGCGGTAAAAATCGAAGTGATAGATGCGTTGGTTGTGGTTGCCCTGGTATTCATTAACAATGGAAAAAGTAGGGCTTGAAACAACATCCGCCACGCCAATGGCTTCGCAGATTGCTTTTATAAAGGTTGTTTTACCTGCACCCATCTCTCCCTCAAACAAGAAAATCTTCTCCTCATTTGCAAATTCAAGAAGTGATAAGGCCGCCTGATTAAGGTCGGCCAGTTGATTAACTTCGATTTCCATGCTTTTAACGTGAGCTGTAGGTAGCTACAGGTATGATCATTTCTTCAAGGGACACGCCGCCATGTTGGAAAGTTTCATTATAATAGTTTACAAACTGATTGTAATTGTTCTGATAAACGAAGTAGCGGTCTTCTTTTGCAAAAATGTAATTTGAACTGATGTTTATTTTTGGAAGATGTGCTTCGTGCGGGTTTTTAATCAGGAAAACCTCTTTTGCATTATAGTTTAGGTTCCTGCCCTGTTTGTATCTTAAATTCGTATTGGTGTTACGGTCGCCAATAACCTTACTTGGGTGTTTAACACGGATTGTACCGTGATCGGTTGTAATAACGAGTTTAACATTCTTTTGGGAGATCTTTTTCAGCAGCTCCAGCAATGGAGAATGTTCAAACCAGGAAAGTGTAAGCGAGCGGTAAGCAGCGTCATCGTTTGCAAGTTCACGGATCATCTGCATATCTGTACGAGCATGCGACAGCATGTCAACAAAATTATAAACAATGGCATTAAATTCATTCTGCATCAAGTTGTTCACCTGCTCGGTAAGCGCCTTGCCATCGTCGTAAGTAAGGATTTTATTGTAGCTAAACTTACAATCCTTGCGAACACTTCTTCTAAGCTGATCTTCCAGAAAGGCAGCTTCGTGCATGTTTTTACCGCCTTCGTCGTCGTCATTTTGCCAAAGTGAAGGGAATCTTTTTTCCATTTCCAATGGCATTAATCCAGAGAAAATTGAATTTCGCGCATATTGTGTTGCCGTAGGCAGGATACTTGAATAGGTATCTTCTTCCTCAAGTCTGAAATATTCTGTGATAAGCGGATTGATGATCTTCCACTGGTCGTACCGCAGGTTATCGATTAAAATAAAGAAAACGGGCGTATTGGGATTGATCAGTGGAAAAGCTTTCTTCTTTAAAAGTTCGTTTGATAATAGCGGGGATTTCTCTTTGCCATTTACCCAGCCTAAGTAATTGTCTTCTATAAACTTACAAAATTGGGAGTTGGCTTCAGATTTTTGCATGGTTAGGATCTCATGCATTTGTGGGTCATCAAGTTTTTCAAGCTCCAGTTCCCAGAACACAAGTTTCTTATATACGTCTACCCATTCCTCATAGTTGAGTTTATCATTTAAGGTCATTCCCAAACGGCGGAAGTCCTGCTGATAGGCCATAGAGGTCTTCTCGCTTATCAGGCGTTTGTTGTCGATTATTTTCTTAATGGTTAAAAGAACCTGCTTCGGATTTACCGGTTTGATCAGGTAATCGTCGATTTTGGAGCCAATGGCATCCTCCATGAGATTCTCTTCCTCACTTTTGGTGATCAGCACGACAGGCACATCACTTTTAATATTTTTTATGGCTGTTAAAGTTTCTAAGCCGCTCAGGCCGGGCATGTTCTCATCTAAGAATACGAGATCAAAATGTTGCTTTCCGAAGGCTTCAAGGGCATCATTACCATTGGTGAAAGTTGTGACATGGTAGCCTTTTTCGTTTAATAATAGGATATGAGGTTTTAATAAGTTGATCTCATCATCGGCCCATAATATTTTGGTTTCCTGCATTATTCATTTAATTAATCTTTAATTAGAACGTTCTTTTTCTAAAGTATGGATAAAAATAGCAATTTTTGTACCGTATAACTTATTTGAAGAGGATTGAACAAAAAGAAAATAATTAATGATCCCGTTTACGGATTTATAAATATTCCCTCTGCGCTCGTATTTGATCTGATTGCTCACCCATATTTTCAACGGCTCAGATACATCAAGCAACTGGGCATGACCCACCTTGTTTATCCCGGCGCTTTGCATACCCGTTTTCACCATGCATTGGGTGCAATGCACCTGATGAGCCTTGCACTTAAAGTACTTCGCGACAAGGGTCACGAGGTGACAAATGAGGAGGAAGAAGCAGCTACCATAGCCATTTTACTGCATGACATTGGACATGGCCCTTTTTCTCATGCCTTAGAATATGCTTTGGTGAACGGCATTCAGCATGAGGACATTTCCATGGCCATGATGCAGGCTTTAAACGTTCAGTTTGATGGAAAGCTAAGCAGGGCCATAAATATTTTCACAGGAAACTATCCTAAAAAGTTCTTGCATCAGCTGATCTCGAGCCAATTGGACTTGGACCGCATGGACTACCTCAACCGGGACAGCTTTTTTACAGGAGTTAGTGAGGGCGTGATTAGTTTTGACCGCATCATCAAAATGTTTAATGTATTTGAAGGAGAACTGGTAATTGAAGAGAAAGGAATTTATTCGATTGAAAACTTCCTGATTTCCAGACGTTTGATGTACTGGCAGGTGTACCTGCATAAGACAGTTATTGCGGCTGAACAGTTGCTTGTAAAGATTTTGGAGCGCGCAAGGGAGTTGGCACTCTCCGGAGCTGAACTATTCGCTACGCCAGCGTTGAGTCACTTTCTGCAGCACAACATCTCCGAGCAGGATTTCTTTCAGGAGCCGCATCATTTGCAGCAGTTTAGCAATCTGGACGACCAGGATATCTTTACCTCGATCAAGGTTTGGGCAAGTCACCCGGATAAGATCCTCTCTAAATTGTGTGGCATGCTTACGGAACGAAATCTGTACCGTATCGAAATAACCAACACCGCACCTGATCCCGAACGTATCGAATTGCTCAAGGAAAATACGGCCGCAGTGTATCACATTAACCTAGAGGAAGCAGAATATTTCGTTTTTACTGCCGTTATTATGAACCGGGCCTACAATGCAGGGGCCGGCAACATCAATGTTTTGATGAAAAATAATACCATCATCGATATTGCTAAAGCCTCTGATCTATCGAATTTGGAGTCATTAGACAAGACTGTTAGGAAATATATTCTATGTTATCCCCGCATCATTTAGCATAATTTAACATTTGAATAAACTTTCTTTCTCCATTTTCGTCTCAATTCAAGCAATTAGTACCACAAATACCAACATTGGTAATTTGTTCATATCAATTTAACACATAACTTTGTAAAATGCAATTTACTGCCCGGCAGATAAGCGAACTCTTAAACGGAACTATTGAAGGTGACGAAAAGGTTCAAGTAGGAGAACTTTCCAAAATTGAAGATGCAAAAGCGGGTTCGTTGTGCTTTTTGTCAAATCCAAAATATGAGAACTTTCTTTATGGCACAGAAGCGTCTGTTGTTATCGTAAAAGACGACTTTGTACCGGCTGAGCCAGTTAAATGCACCCTTATCAAAGTTTCTGACCCCTACAGTGCCTTTTCCTTGCTTTTGGAAAAGTATAATGAAGTGATGAATCAACTGGCCGAGCAGTCGGGTGTTGAGCAACCTTGCTTCATCCATCCTTCCGCCAAGCTTGGTAAGAATGTATTTGTAGCGGCATTCTCTTACATCTCCGAAAACGTTGTTATTAGGGATAATACTAAAATTTACACGCAGGTATATATTGGCTCAGACACTGTTGTGGGCGAAAATTGCCAACTTTATCCAGGTGTAAAAGTGTACAACCGTTCGGTTATTGGAAACCAGGTGATTATTCATTCCAATACCGTTATCGGCAGCGATGGCTTTGGCTTTGCTCCACAGCCTGACGGCACCTATTCTAAAATACCTCAAATTGGTAATGTTGTGATTGAGGATGATGTAGAGATTGGTTCCAACACCACA
>JAQBOT010000202.1 GCA_028287885.1 Pedobacter sp. | reverse complement strand
ACGTTTGTAAACCGGCTACCAAATGTGGAGTTTAACTCTGCTACGCCAGAATATAAGTTGGCTGCAGTATAGTAGTTTGAATAAGAGAATGGCAAACCTGCATCAACTGTGTTACCAGATCTAACGTTACCGTAACCTAAAGTACCGGAAACCGCTGAACCAGAAACGGAAGTACTTGCGCTACTTGGCGTCTGACTTTCTACCTGATTGTAACGAACGCTGAAGCGGTGGTTTTTATTAATGTTCCAGTCTAAACGGGCAAATAACTTTTCGTTGTTGCTTACGTTGCTGTATCCTTGATAGATACCTGGATCATAACCATAGTTATTTAATAAATATGATTTTACTTGGTCCATGAAGCTTGCAGAAGCAACAGTCACTGTAGACACTGAACCGTAAGGAAAAGCTGGAGTAGCAGCTATTCTGCTTGATCCTGGAGAAACGGTCAATTGCTTCTCTGCATTCACGAAAAAGAATAACTTGTCTTTAATGATCGGACCACCGAAACTGAAACCATAGTTCTTTTCGTCGAAGCTTTGAATCTGAGCATCAGGAAGCGTGTAATTACCAATGTGTGTACCTTGTTGCTCTTCTCCGCGCATGGTGAAGAAAGCTGTTCCGAAGAATTTGTTTGTACCTGAACGTGTTACTGCGTTTACCGAACCTCCTGTAAAACCAGACTGACGAACATCGTACGGTGTTACGTTGATAGAGATTTGCTCTAAGGCATCAATTGAAATTGGAGATCCATTTGCAGGAACGTTCTGTCCAATACCAAATTGGTTGTTGAAGTTCGCACCATCAACACTAAAGTTGTTTGAACGATAGTTACCACCACCAATTGCTGTACCATTAGCTTGTGGCGTTAGACGGGTTAAATCGTTAACACTTCTTGAAATGCTTGGTAGGTTCTGAATAGATGTTCTGGTCAATACTGTAGAAGAACCCGTCTTATTTGAGTTCATAATAGCGTTTGGCTGATTTCCAACGATTCTTACCTCATTAAGGTTCGAAGCATTATCAGCGATGGTCACATTCAAAATATACGGCTCACCTAACCTTAAGTAAACATTCTGAAATTTTTGAGGTGTATAACCTACAAAACTAACCTCAATGGTGTAAGGTCCGCCAACGCGAGCATTTCCAATTGTAAAACGGCCGTCGTTGTTTGTTGTAATGCCGTACACAGTTCCCGTAGGTACGTGGATGGCTTTAATACTGGCACCAGGCATCGGACCTTTCGCGTCCTTAACGGTACCGGCAATCGAGGATGTTGTAACCTGTGCATGTGCAACAGAGAACGAGCCCAGGAAAGCGATAACAATTACTACAATTCGAAATAGTAAAGATTTCTTCATACTTTCTTTAAAATAAGTTATGTGTTTAAATAACGCCGCAAAGGTAATTATTTATTCCTCACCCATTTAAATCCTATGTGAAATAATTGTTAAGATTTCTCAGTTCTCCACAATATCCAACAAGTTACCGGCGATTTGAAGAATTCTTGATGGCGCCGCACAGGGTTTCGACCAGATGACAACTCGAAAGCTCATTTTGTGACATCTACATTGCAATATACTAGGAGGAAACATTACATGTCCTAACCTTTTTTTACAGATTATTTGTATGTAGCACCTTGTTTTCAAGGAAAAAAGCCAAGAATGGGACATAGTTGCAGGCAAATACAAGTAGAAGTTGTTTAATTTGATCTAAAGACAACTAAATTATCCTTCTTCTAAGAAAAACTCTTTTTTAAGTTGGTGCTCAAACAAGCGGAACAATCTTGCTTTGATATCCACTTAAGAAGCGCCCAATCTGATGATTTTAATGAATCTTAATTAATAAACAATTTTTCATAATTTTGGCATTTACTAAAGTTAAATTCCTTTACAGAAAGATATGAACTACGATGTAATTATAATAGGCAGCGGTCCAGGCGGATATGTTGCTGCTATCAGAGCTTCACAGTTGGGTTTAAAAACTGCAATTGTAGAACGGGAGTCTTTAGGTGGGATTTGCCTTAACTGGGGCTGTATACCAACTAAAGCTTTATTAAAGAGTGCACAGGTATTTGAATACATCAACCATGCCGCAGAATACGGCATTAAGACTGCCCCCGCTGAAGCAGACTTTGCTGCTGTTATTAAACGTAGTCGTGGCGTAGCAGATGGGATGAGTAAAGGCGTTCAGTTCTTAATGAAAAAGAACAAGATCGAAGTGATCATGGGTACCGCCAAAGTGAAGCCTGGAAATAAGGTGGAAGTTAAAGGTGCAGACGGCGCTACAAAAGAGATCACCGCAACAAATATTATTGTAGCTACAGGAAGCAGATCAAAAGAATTACCAAACATCAAACAAGACGGTAAAAAGATCATTGGATACAGACAAGCGATGGCTTTACCAGAGCAGCCTAAATCAATGGTCGTTGTTGGTTCGGGAGCTATTGGTGTTGAGTTCGCGTATTTTTACGCAACTATGGGCACAAAGGTTACTATAGTTGAATTCTTGGAGAACATTGTTCCCGTTGAAGATGAAGACATCTCAAAACAACTTTTAAGGAACTTCAAAAAAGCAGGTATTGACGTGATGACCTCATCCAGTGTAGAATCTGTAGATACTTCAGGTGCTGGCTGTAAGGTTCAGGTTAAAACAGCTACAGGGATGCAAACCCTGGAATGTGATATCGTTCTTTCAGCAGTCGGCGTTGTTGCCAACATCGAGAACATTGGTCTGGAAGAAACCGGAATTAAGACTGAAAAAGGTAAAGTTGTTGTAGACGAGTTCTACAGGACTGGTGTTAAAGGTTACTACGCCATAGGCGATATTGTATCCGGACAAGCTTTAGCACACGTTGCTTCTGCAGAAGGCATCATCTGCGTAGAGAAAATCGCAGGTCACAACCCAGAACCCATTGATTACAACAACATCCCTGGATGTACATATTGCACTCCGGAGATCGCGTCTGTCGGTTACACGGAAAAGGCAGCTAAGGCGGCAGGTTACGAACTGAAGATTGGCAAGTTTCCTTTCTCAGCTTCAGGTAAGGCAAGTGCTGCTGGCGCGAAAGATGGTTTTGTTAAGATGATCTACGACGCGAAATATGGTGAATTACTTGGTGCACACTTTATCGGCGCCAATGTTACGGAGATGATTGCGGAAATCGTAGTTGCGCGCAAGCTTGAAACAACGGGCCATGAGATCCTTAAATCCATTCATCCTCACCCAACTATGAGCGAAGCCATTATGGAAGCTACAGCGGATGCTTACGGCGAAGTAATACACTTATAGGACACAACCATTATTATAATAAAACCTGCTGATAACTCAGCGGGTTTTTTAATTTTACAGCTTAGCACATTTGAGATCATGAAACTACATACCATTGATACCGGACTCTTTAAACTTGACGGCGGAGCAATGTTTGGGGTTGTACCCTAATCAATCTGGCAAAAGAGTAATCCTGCAGATGCAAACAACATGTGTACCTGGGCTATGCGCTG
>JAQBOT010000198.1 GCA_028287885.1 Pedobacter sp. | reverse complement strand
TTTCTCTACCTTTAGGTCCTTTCATGCTAGCCAACAATTTGGCAGCACCCATGTCGGTGTTGATGTTAAAGTTTGTGTTAAAGTTGGTCATAGAACCGACGAACTTTCCGTTTGCCTGTATCCTGTTCGGCAATTCTATACTGGCGGGTAAAGACTTCTTTGGTATCAGCACTAGCAAGTCGCTCTTTGCCAAAGAGAATTGCTTAATATTTAAATTTAACAAGGTTTTGTTCGGATCAGGTAATCCCTTCACCGTTCCGCTAACATCAATCCGGGTGCTTTTCAATCCAGAAATCTGTAACCTAGGAATGTTCAGGTTGTTCATATAGCCGTTCACATTCGCATTTACCTTAATCTTTTCATTACGATAATTCGCGGGAATAGCCGGACTAAAATACATACCGTCTTTCAGACCAATGGTTGTATTTCGGATCACCATAGACATCTTTACGCGCTCCGGATGCTTAGTCAAGTCATCCATCGACGTGTAATCCAAGGCAGTCGTGTTTTCGATATTTGTGTTTGGCGTTCTTACAACCAGGTTGTTAATTTTAATTGCCTTGTCGGAGTAAATGACATTACCTTTCAACTCGTTCAGTAAAAAGCCGCTCTTCTCCTTCAGATTACCACTCTTCACATTAAGCTTTATGCCGGCATCGCTGTAGGAAATTGCATCTGCAACCAAGCCAAGGTTATTTATTTTTAGGTGATTAAAGTCCATTCCAGGTGTAGGCTTGGCGGCCAGATTATCGAACTGGATGTTGTTCTGTGCCAGACTAAGATTTTTTAGCACGAACGCCATTGGGGCGGCTTTAGCGGTATCCGGTGCAGCTTTCGCCTTTGCTGCCGTAGGTTTAAAGGCAAACATTACATTTGATCGGTTCAGCTTGGCATCATCTACCTGGTATTTACCGGTTTTTAAATCAGTGAATAGCTTAGTGATTGAAAATTCATTGATGTCCAGGTTTGCTCTGGTATTTGTTGCTGCCGCATTGAAGTTTATCTTGCTGTTGTTGATCTTTGCTTCGTCTGCTTTGTAAATGTTTGAAGTAAGATCAATAAACAGTTTCTTTACCGCGAGTTCGTTTAGATTAACATTCGCATTGGTTTTCGAGATTTGGTCATTGAAACCAATTTTGATGTTATTAAAACCGAAATTCTCTATTTCAACCAGCGGTAGTTTGCCTCCAGGGGCCCCGGTGGTATCAACAGCTTTCTTCATTTGTGCCGCAAGCTGCGTCAAAGGCTTTTGCTGTAGGTAATTCAAAGAAGTGTTCTTCAAGCTTAACTCCTTGATAACGTAATGTTGACCAGTCAGGTCGAAATCTTTAATTCTGCTTGTAAACTCGCCCAGGTATAATGCCACCGCATTACCGGCCACATCATCCCTGTATTTGATGCCGATATCTTTGAAGCTAATTTTGTCGAGTGAGAACTTCATCGTCGAGGTTGTATCCTTAGCAACCTCCTCATCAGGTTTCTTCTGCTCGGACATGAATGCGTCCATTAGAAAAGTATAATTGAATGCTGTATCCGGATTTATCCGGGTAACGTTGGCTCGTATTTTTTCAAGCTCAATGTTGTTGATTTCAACCTTCTTGTTGATCAGCTTCATCAGGCTGATGTCTACAGCCAATCTTTGTGCATAAAGCAGGGTGTCTTTCTTCTGATCCTCAATATAAAACTTGGTTAACACAACGTCCTTTGGAAAAGCAATCTTTATGCTTTCCAGGCGGACCTCTGTATGTGTTTTCTTTTTTAGATAGCTGATTGCTTTGTCTTTAACAAAGTTTTGAACTGCTGGAATATTCAAAGACAAGGCAATTAGGACAACGAGCATTATGACGCTGGCAATTACCCATAGAATGACTTTCAGAGTTTTACGTATAACTGGGTTCAATTGTTGTAAGTTGAAAAGGTGTGATTCATGTCTTATTTCGCTAAAATCATGCCATTGGTGCTCTCAATGCGCTGGATGCCTTGTTACTATTACACTTAAAGTACCAAATTGTTTAAAAGACATCGTTAAAAGTTGTTCAAAATACAATTGTAAAAAGCCTACGCCCATGGTTATAATTGTGTAGATTAGGAGCCCACTTTTTACCTGCGCAACGAGAAGTGTAAGTTGGAGAGCAAGAACCTAAACCATATACAATTAAAAGCCTGAACATGAACGAACAGAAGTTTATCATAAATTATTTGCAATACGACAACATAGGCCAACTCGATGAAGCAGATAGAATCCTTTGCCAGAAAGCTGAACTAGCCCTCGACACCTCTTATTCCCCGTACTCCAAGTTCCGGGTTGGCACTGCAGTTTCTTTAAGCGATGGAGAAATTTTTATGGGAAGCAACCAGGAGAATGTCGCATACCCATCTGGCTTATGCGCCGAGCGGGTCGCCTTATACTCAATCGGAGCAAACAGGCCTGATGCAGTGATCAGGAGCATAGCAATTACGGCGCAAACTGATTCATTTGAGATCAATAAACCAGTAACCTCCTGTGGCGGTTGTCTGCAAGTCATGGCTGAGTTTGAACAGCGACAAGGGTCAGAGATCGACATCCTATTTTATTGCCTTAACGGCGAGATACTTAAGGTTCGAGGTGTACAAAGTTTACTGCCATTTGCCTTTGTTGAAAACCGCCTGTCCGCGAGTTTTTAAGATGTGTTGGTAATCCATTCTTCATAATTCTTCAACAAGCCGTATCTTTACGGGATACAACAGATTTTTGATGAACGACGAATTAGAACAAGGCATAAACGAAGAGAATAAGCATACCGTAATTCCCATTAATGGTCTATACGAAAACTGGTTCCTCGACTATGCTTCTTACGTTATTCTTGATCGTGCGGTACCCCATATAAACGACGGATTAAAGCCTGTACAACGCAGGATTCTCCACTCTTTGAAGGAGATGGATGATGGTAGATTCAATAAGGCCGCCAATGTAATCGGTAACACGATGAAGTACCATCCACATGGAGACGCCTCCATTGGTGATGCCATGGTACAAATCGGCCAGAAAGACCTACTTATTGATTGCCAGGGTAACTGGGGTGACCCGATCACTGGCGATAATGCCGCGGCTGCCCGTTACATCGAGGCTCGCTTATCTAAATTCGCGAATGAAGTAGTCTTTAACGCCGACACAACAATCTGGCAGCTGAGCTATGATGGCCGTAACAATGAGCCACTCACTTTGCCAGTCAAGTTCCCACTTCTTCTTGCCCAAGGCGCCGAAGGTATCGCTGTAGGTCTGGCCACCAAAGTTATGCCCCACAACTTTGTGGAACTTCTGGATGCATCAATAGAAGCGCTAAAAGGCAACAAACCCAACATCCTTCCGGATTTCTTCACTGGTGGAATGGCGGATTTTTCTGCCTACAATGAAGGCATGCGCGGAGGCAGAATCCGTGTACGTGCAAAAATCACAGAGAAGGATAAAAAGACACTCGTAATAACCGAGATCCCTTACAGCACCACAACTGGTTCTGTAATCGACAGCATTCTGTCTGCCAATGAAAAGGGTAAAATCAAGATCAAGAAGATTGAGGACAACACGGCCCAAAACGTCGAGATCGTTATCCAGTTGGCGCCAGGTATATCGCCCGATGTAACCATCGATGCCTTGTATGCGTTCACATCTTGCGAGGTGTCCTTATCACCGAATACCTGTATTATAAAGGACGATAAACCTCAGTTTTTGAGTGTAAATGACATTCTGGTTCAAAATACACATAACACCAAAGCGCTACTTAAGAAAGAACTTGAAATCCGACTTAGCGAACTGGAGGAAAAAATATTTTTTAGCTCCTTACTGAAGATCTTTATTCAGGAAGGCATGTATAAGAATCCAGATTACGAGAATTCGGGGAATTTTGAAGTGGTACTGAAGGTGCTAAATATGTTGTTTGAGCCTTTCAAGTCTCAGCTGTACCGGGAAATTGAGCCAGAGGATTTTAAAAAGCTGATCGACAAACCAATGAGCAGCATTACCCGCTTTGATGTTAAGAAAGCGGATGAACAAATGAAAGCAATTGGGGAGGAAATTAAGCAGGTAAAGAACCACTTACGTCACCTTACCGACTATGCCATTGCCTGGTTTCAAAAGTTAAAAGACAAATACAGCAAAGGAAGGGAACGGAAAACAGAAATTAGGCTGTTTGATCGGGTGGAGGCATCTAAAGTTGCCCTTGCCAACGTTAAGCTGTACATGAACCGTGAAGACGGATTTATAGGTACAGGTTTACGTAAAGATGAATTTATAGCAGATTGCTCCGACCTGGACGAGATCATTGTTTTCAGAGAAGATGGTAAGTGCAGCATAACTAAAGTTGCAGAAAAGACCTTTGTTGGAAAAGGAATTATCCATGCAGCCGTATTTAAGAAAAATGACGAACGGACCATTTACAATTTGATCTATAAAGATGGTGCCACCGGGGTTGCATACATCAAGCGTTTCGCTGTGATGGGCGTTACACGGGATAAGGATTACGATCTAACAAAAGGTAGTAAAGGTTCTAAAGTCTTATACTTTACGGCCAATCCGAATGGAGAAGCAGAAATTGTCAGCATACAACTTAAACCCCATACCAAACTTAAAAAGCTACAGCTGGATATTGATTTTGCTGAAACAGCGATCAAGGGCCGTGCTTCTCAAGGCAATATTGTTTCAAAATATCCAGTAAAGAGAATTCTGCTTAAGAGCAAAGGAATCTCTACGTTATCTGGATTGAAGATCTGGTATGATGAATTACTTAGACGTTTGAATGTAGATGGGCGAGGCAAGTACCTTGGTGAATTTGATGGAGACGACAAGATCCTGCAGGTACATAAAGAAGGCTGGTATGAGCTTAGTAGTTTTGAACTAAGCAATCATTTCGATGCAGACTTGCTTATTATACAGAAGTATGATCCAGAAAGAGCATTCTCTGTACTCCAGTATGATGGTAAAGCCAAAAACCACTTTGTAAAGCGCTTTGTGTTTGAAAACATAGCAGTTGGTAAAAAACAAGGCTTTGTGAGCGAAGAGCCAGGATCCAGGCTAGTATGCATCACAAGTAATCCTGCAGCAAAGCTCAAGGTTGAGGTATTGAAAGGTAAAAGCCAGATTCCTGAGACCTTTGAGATTGTTCTTTCAGAGTTCATCGATTTGAAGGGGATTAAAGCAAATGGAAACCGACTTACACAGCATGAAGTTAAAAACATTGAAGTCTTAGATGCAGAAGAAACTGTAGCTCCCGCTGAAGTAATCGAACCGAAATTACCAGAAGCTTCTGAACAAGAAGTTGAAGAGACGATCACAAAGGCTTCCGTGGAAGAGGCAGAACCTTTAGCCCCCGTAGAGGTTGACGAAGAAGCTGCAGAACCTGAAGCAGAGGAATCCCCTGAGCTCGATGACTTGCCAGAAGCTCTGCCAGTTGAAGTGCC
>JAQBOT010000192.1 GCA_028287885.1 Pedobacter sp. | reverse complement strand
CATGGCCACAATTGAGCGTCGTAAATCTACTGAAGCTTCAAAGATTAAAAGTTATGTTGAAGCAAATAACCTGAAGACCAAAACTACGGCTTCTGGATTGCAGTATGTGATCACCAATGCTGGTGATGCACAAAGAGCGGTTCCTACAGATACGTTAATGGTTAATTACACAGGAAAATTCACTACTAAAAAAGCAGACGGTAAAGACAATGTATTTGATACCAGCGACAAGAAAGTAGCTCTGGAAAGTGGTAAATTCAACCCGATGGCACAATATGCTGCTCGTCCATTCCAGTTTGGAAAAGCAATTCAAGGATTTGACGAAGGTTTGAAATTGATAGGAAAAGGTGGTAAAGCTACATTTATCATTACGTCAAGATTAGCTTACGGCGAAGCAGGCATGCAAGGCGGTATTCAACCGTACACGCCATTGGTTTTCGAAGTTGAATTGGTTGACATCAAAAAACCAAAAGCTGCACCAGCTGCTTCTGCAACTCCCGCACCAGCAACTACAGCTCCGGTTACAAAGTAATAATCTCCCAATAGAGGAAAAGGAAGGGCGTTCAGTATTGAACGCCTTTTTTTTGTGCTTTTAAAGATGGGTTGATTTGTTTGTTAGGTAGCTGCGTAGGTGTTTCAAGGCGTGTGTTATTTGATTTTCTACTGTACAGCGCTTAATACCAAGGAAAGTTGCGATTTCTGTATTTGACAGCTCATTGACCCTGCTCAACATGAAGATTTCGCTACATCGCTTGGGCAACACCTTCAAATAATCCTTCAACTCAGTCTCAAAATCTTCTTGTACAAGTCTCTCTGTTGATGTCTGAAATGGCGTAGTTTGGTAGGTTTCTTTATAAGTTTCGATATACTCGATCGGTGAAATTTTTGCTTCCTTCAGCTTTTTATAAACGTGATAACGCGTAGTGATTAGGATGTAACTTTGAAAGTTCTTTATCTTTAAGAATTTCCGCCTTTGCCAAAGGACCACAAAGACGTCGTGTACAAGCTCTTCCGCCATTGAGCAATCTTTCAGGTAGAAAGCAGCTGTCTTTAATAATTGCGCGGAATATCTGTTATATAATCCAGCAAAGGCGTCCTCATCGTCGGTAGTTACTTGCAGCCAAAGGTCGTCGTCAGAAATACTGTTCATGTTTTTATTTGGTTTTTAAAACTAAGCATAGTTTTGTAAACCATAGGTTCTCTTCAGGTTTTTTGTAAATAAAATAAATTTTTCCAAGTATGTGTGTGCGGTGAAATTTTTCACCTCTTTTCATATACAACCAAATACACATGAACGCGGAAGAGTACCTGTTACTTTACGAAAAATACATCGCTGGTCTTTGCAGTGCTGAAGAAGAACAACGCTTGTTTGACTTTCAGGACAACTTTCGCATGCAATCAGACCAGAGCCCGGTGGACAGCAACTCCATAAGAAACCGTAAAGACATCTATGATCGGATCATCACGACCCTATCTGAACGGCAGACAAAGGTTAATCATCTACAGTTATACTTGAAGATTGCTGCAGTACTACTTATTACGTTGGGTGTCGGACTCTTTTACCGATCTTATAATACAATTTCCTCGCCTCAGACGTACAGGGCAAAGCGCATTCCCAATGCCAAGGGTCCAATAAAACCAGGTCGCAACACTGCCGAGTTGAAGCTGGCAGATGGTGCTGTTGTTGAATTGGATAAAGTAGAGGATGGTTTCATTGCGGCTACGAAAATCCGCAAATTAAGCAGCGGATCAATCGAATATTCAAAGGGTACTTCGAGCCCTGACGATGCGATGAACACGATAACGGTCCCTGCCGGAGGAAATTATAAAGTCATCCTACCTGATGGGACGAGTGTCTGGCTAAATTCTTTATCATCCCTAACTTACCCAGTAAGCTTCCACGGAAAGAACCGGAGCGTTAGCTTGACAGGAGAAGCCTATTTTGAAGTTTCCAAAAATCCGAAAATGCCCTTTGTGGTTGGGGTAGACGACATGCGTGTTACAGTCTTGGGGACCCATTTTGACGTAAATGCCTATCAGGAACATTCGAAAATACAAACGACGCTTTTGGAAGGCTCTGTGCGTCTTAATCAAGCTTCTAACCAAGTGACACTGAGACCCGGCGAACAAGGCAATGTGGACCGCCGGACAGCCGATATGCAGAAGGTTAGCGTCAATATAAATAAGATTATGGCTTGGAAAAATGGCTATTTCATGTTTCAGGATGATAATCTAAAAGACATTATGCCACAGATAGCCCGCTGGTATGATGTGGACATAGAGTTTCGCGGTAATGTGCAGACCAAATCATTTGGTGGAATATACTCCAAAAACAAGGATTTATGTGAGTTGCTCAAAGGTCTGGAGTTAACTGGCCTGGTACATTTTAAAATTGAAGGAAGGAGGGTAATTGTAATGGCTTAATATCAGGCGATGGTTACCTAAAGAATGACCGGGAGCGTTGCAGCGCTCCGGTCAACAGTACTTTAAGATAACCTCAGAAATGTAGATACACTCAAGAATTAAATTAAACTTCATACCCAAATGTATAAAAATTTTACTGCATTAAGCAGGTGGAACCCCTGCGTAAAAACCAAGGTTGTTCGTATGATAAAGCTCACGTGCATTTTCATTTTTCTAGCTGTAATACAGGTAAGTGCCAGCAGCTATGCACAACGGATCAGCATCCGGTATAAAGATGCCCCACTAGAAGATGTTCTACTGAATATCCGCCAGCAAAGCGGATATGATTTCCTTTACAGTTCAGAACTTTTAAAAAAATCGCGACCAGTATCGGTGAATATTAACCAAGGTTCGATTGAACAGACGCTTAAAAGCTGTATGAACGAACAGCCCTTTACCTACCAAATTAACAATAAAACAGTAACTATCGTTCCATTAGCGGAAAGCTCGCATCAGGCTTTTTCTGTGTCAGGAAAAGTCACAGACAACAAGAACGCAGCGCTGCCCGGAGTAAGTGTAAAAGTTAAGGGGACTAATACCGGAGCTGTTACCGACCAAAACGGTAGGTTTAGCTTGAATTTGCCAGATGGTGGTGTTACACTTGTGTTTAGTTACATCGGTTTTCAAACAATCGAAGTACCTGTAAACAATCGTAAGGAAATAAACATCATACTAGCAGAAAGTGCACAGTCGCTTAATGACGTTGTTGTGGTTGGTTACGGCACCCAGAAAAGATCAAGCGTAACGGGGGCAGTAGACCAGATTAGCGCGGCGGCAATTGCGGGAAAACCTGCTATGAATGCTACTCAGGCTTTACAAGGTGTTTCTCCAAACTTGATCGTTCAGCAGTCAAACTCCGAACCTGGTGCCGGCATAAACTTAAATATTCGCGGTATAGGTACCTTTGGCGATAACAATCCCCTTGTTGTTATCGATGGAATTGTTGGGGGAGACATCAACCTGTTAAATCCCTCAGACATCCAGTCAGTCTCTGTTTTGAAAGATGCCGGAAGTGCAGCAATTTATGGATCTAGGTCGGCAAATGGCGTAATTCTGATAACCACAAAACAAGGATCTAAAAATTCGGGAACGAAGGTTACGCTTAACGCCTTAGCTGGGGTTCAGGCACCACATATCCTATATAAACCCGTACAAGGATTTGAAAACATGATCCTAAGAAATGAGGCGAATGTAAATGCAGGACTTACACCTATATACAACGCCCAGCAGATCCGTGATCAGCAGACAGCGGGAGATCAGGAATGGTTTGTAAATTCGATTCTACAGAACGCAATACAGCAAAACCACAATGTGAGTATTTCCGGTGGAGGCGAACAGTCTACCTACCTGGTTTCTGTAGGTTATGCGAATCAGGAGAACAATTTAGTAGGTCCAAATTATGGACTAAAACGATATAACTACCGCATAAACCTGAGTAACCAATATGGCAAATTGAAATTGAACAGCATTTTCTCTTATGCCAAATCTCAGATTAAGGACCACTCTTCCAGTACAGGAACATTAATGGTTGATGCAGGCCGGACGCCGCCGATATATAAACTTAAAGATGAAAATGGAAATTACCTGACCAATGACGTTCTTCAGGAATTTAACCCATTGGGTATTCTTGAGAAAGGCGGCTATCGGAAATACGATAACGATAATCTTTTTGGAAGTTTAAATGCGGAGATAGCAGCAACAGATTTCCTCAAATTCAGAGCTGTAGTCGGTGGAACGCTTACTGCCAATCATTTATTTGCGCGTACCATGGAAGTTGACTTCCTCCCCAAAGGAACTTCTGGTTCTGACCGGAATACAAATGACGAAAACAATAAAAATCTGTTTTTGAACACTCAATTTATTGCTGAATTTAATAAAACGTTTAACCAGACGCATGCAGTAACTGCATTGGTCGGTGTTTCGAACGAATCATCGAATAATGAGGGCAACACGATATATAGAAGGTTCACAGATCCGGAACTTGGCACGCCGACGTCGGAAACGGTAATTGATGCTGGATCTGCAAACACAAACCAGCGAACCTATGAAACAAGTTTAAATTCTCTATTTGGACGGGCATCCTATGCGTTCAAAGACAAATACTATGGGGAGGTAAACTTCAGATTCGACGGTTCTTCAAAATTTGCAAGTGATCTGCGCTGGGGCTTTTTCCCAGCAATATCAGCAGGTTATAGGCTTAGCCAGGAGGAATTCCTTTCCACATACCGGGATAAGGTAGGTGATCTTAAAGTTCGCGGTTCCTACGGTATTCTTGGAAACCAGAACGTTGGAAACTATCAATATCAAACGACCATTTTCACAAATCAGAATGTTTATGCTTTCGGCGACAAAGCACTAAGTGGTGCCGGGTTTTCATTTGCCAATCCGGACATTCAATGGGAGAAGGCGGCAACGCTTAACCTTGGTGTTGATGCGACTTTCTTGAAAAATGCGCTAAGTTTCTCTTTTGATTACTACAATAAAATTACGCGAGATATCTTGGTGCCACCAGTAGTTCCAGGTGTTTATGGCGCAGGCTTACCCGACTTCAATGCTGCCGAAATGCAGAATCAGGGCTGGGAACTCAGTGTCAACTACAAACTAAAAACCGGAAACTTCAACCATGTATTTGGAATAAATCTGGGTGATTCGAAGAACAAAGTCTTGGATTATCAAGGTCGTGAAAATATAACATCTGCAGACGAGATGCAATATATCATCCGCGAAGGCTTGCCTTATCACTCTTACGTAGGCTTAAAAACCGATGGGTTTTTCCAGAATTTGGATGAGGTGAATGCCGGACCAAAGCCAGAAGGATTGACAGTAGCCCCTGGGGATATCCGGTATGTTGATGTGAACAAAGATGGCGTGATCAATGACCGTGATCGCTTTGTTTTAGGCAATGCATTTCCAAGATACACCTTCGGATTCACCTATTCAGTAAATTATAAGGGCTTCGATGCAAATCTGTTTGTACAAGGAGTTGGAAAAAGAAGTGAGTTTCTCAGAGGAGAAATGGTAGAACCCTATCACTTCAACTACGGACAGGTTATGTACCAGCACCAGCTGGATTATTGGACACCTACAAATCCAGATGCACGTTATCCGAGACTTGCAGCAAACGGTAGTCAGTCGAATACGAACAACTTTAGAAGAGGTTCTGATGCTTACTTGTATAATGCGGCTTATGCTCGCTTGAAAAACATTCAGATAGGCTATTCATTATCCGACAGAATGGCGAAGAAGCTGGGCATGCAACGGTTCCGCATTTATGCGTCCGGTCAAAATCTGCTGACTGTTTCCAAGCTGAAGTTCCTTGATCCTGAGAGTACTGAATTCAGTAATAACTTGTCAACTGGCGGGGCAAACAGCGCCCGGGCATATCCAACGCCTACTTACTATGGACTTGGTTTAGACGTAACTTTTTAATTCTATAACATGAAAAACTATTTAATCAAGATAAGCGTGTCTGCATTGTTGGTCCTTTTCCTGTTGCCTTCTTGTAAAAAACTAGACCTGGTACCAACGGACCGGTTTACTGACGTGACTTACTGGACAACGGCGGCAAAGGCAGATGCAGTACTTAATACAGCCTATTCCCAAATGTTTAACAACAACCGCTTCTTTTTAAATGAGGCTTTGTCTGACAATGCCTATAACGGTAGAGGAGACAATGAAGGGGTAGCTTCGATTGCTGCAGGTACTTATGATGCGTCACTAGGCAGAGTTAAGAACGAGTGGAACGACCATTATTCCGGTATCAAGACCTGTAACATACTTTTAGAAAACATCGACAAGGTGCCGAACATGGACGCGACGTTAAAAGAGCGCATGAAGGCAGAGGCGCGTTTCTTAAGAGCATTCCAGTACTTTCAACTGATGACCTGGTTTGGCGATGTGCCGCTTTTTGAAAAAGACATCACACTTCAAGAATCCTTGAATATTAGCCGTACACCAAAGGCGCAAGTTCTGGATTTCATTTTGAAAGAATTGGATGGCTCTTTGCCTGCATTGCCTAAAAATACAGAATATGTCGCCGCCGACAAGGGCCGGATTACTAAAGGAGCTGTACTTGCCCTAAAAGCACGTGTGCTACTTTATGAAGGACGTTGGCAGGAAGTGGCAAGCACATGCGAAGCGATTATGAGCGGAAGTAATGGTTCATACAACTTGTTCCCGTCTTATGAAGGCCTATTTCTGCCACAGAATGAAAATAACAGCGAGGTAATGCTTGATATGCAGTATGTGCCTACTAACCGTACGTACAACAACTTGTTTGACTACGTTCCGATCTCTGTCGGAGCCCGGTTAAACAACTTTGCGCCGACACAAGAATTGGTAGACAGCTATTTGATGACCAACGGAAAAAGCATCAATGACGCCGGTTCTGGTTATGATGAAAACAACCCCTATGTAAATCGCGATCCAAGATTAACCTACACGGTTGTCTACGATAATTTCGAATGGAAAAAGCCAGATGGAACAATAAAAACCATTTACATTAAGCCGGGATCTGATCCAGATCAGTCGACTAAAATGGATGAATATGCAGCGGGTGGTGTAAGCTCAGCAACAGGGTATTACTTGCGTAAATACTATGATCCAACTTCCATTACAAATTTCGTTTCTGGACTCAACTTAATTCTCATCCGATATGCTGATGTGCTGCTTATGTATGCTGAGGCACGTAACGAACTCGGTACGATGGACGGTACAGTTTGGGATCAAACAATCAAAGCTTTACGCAGCAGAGCAGGTTTTGCAGAAACCACTGCGTTAAATTTCGATGTTTCTTTGGGCCAAACAGGTTTAAGGACTGTCATTCGTAATGAGAGAAGGACAGAGTTGGCTATGGAAGGATTAAGGATCTTTGACATTAGACGGTGGAAGATTGCCGATCAGGTTCTGAATGGCTGGGCACACGGAGCTAAGTTCGGACCTCCCTCAATCGACAAAGGGTATATCCGTGCCAATCAACGCGTATTTGATGCCAATAAACATTACCTGTGGCCGATTCCCCGGGATGAACGTTCTTTGAATCCCAGTCTTTCACAAAATCCTGGATGGTAATTCATTAATAATTTAAAATATAAATCATGAAAAATAGTATTTATAAAATCCTCTGCTCTACCCTTTTAGTTTTTGTGTTTAACACAGGCTGTAAAAAGGACAAATCGTTAGACCATACGCAAGTGACTGCGGTAAATGCTTTTTTTGCTCCGGCAAATGATGCATTCATTAAACTTGATCCTAAAGCAGGATCAACCGATTTTGAATGGGAGCAGGCTCGCGCTGAAGATGGCGGCGTAGTGCTGTATGAAGTTGTGTTTGATAGGATGGATGGTGATTTTTCTAAACCACTGTTTTCCTATCCTTCAGAGGGTAATGGCTTGTATAACCGCTTGAGCCTCTCGCATACTGAACTGAATAAAATCGCTTCTAATGCAGGAATCGAATCACTGGCAGCGGGTAAGATCAAATGGACAGTGCGTTCTTCTAAGGGCGTTAATGTCCAACAGTCTGCCGAAGTTCGTACACTTGAACTTGAGCGTCCTGCAGGTTTTTCAGAGATACCTGCAGATCTATATTTAACAGGTGCAGCTTCTGAAGGTGGAGATGA
>JAQBOT010000149.1 GCA_028287885.1 Pedobacter sp. | reverse complement strand
TCAATGGTTCCTTGCACAAAATTAAGCCGTGTGAACTTAGATTGTTCAGCAATCTTATTGCAAAGCGCTACAAGATCTTCCCGATACTCGACGCCGGTTACCTGGACTTCGTTTTTTAAAATGGTATTCAGGTAATCGTAAAGGGCAAAGGTCAAATAACCCTTCCCAGATCCCATATCAACAACATGTTTGATACCTGAATCCGGAATGCTTTTGATCATCGGACTTAAGAGCTCGATGTACTGGTTGATTTGCTTAAACTTATCCTGGCTGTTTTTAAATACCCTCCCCTCAGCGTCGGTAATCTTAAGTTCATACAAGTAACTCTTCCCCAAAGGCTGAAGAATTCTTGCTTTTACCTTATCATGGCCTTGCGCAACCTCCTTATTCAATGCTGGCGGATTCTTGCTCAAACGGAAATGGCCATCCTGGTTCTGTTGGACAACAAAGTCCATTTCTGGGGTAAACAAAGTTGCGATCCTGAAGCCAGTATTTAATTGTTCAAGGATCAGGTTAACACCTTTTTGAGGGTCATAATTCTTGACAATATCACGGGTACGATACCGATAGGTAAAACTTAGCTTATCAACGCGTTTTATCTGAACAAGCCTGACATATATATTCTTAAGCTCCTTCTCTTCACCCTTATAGTTCCCTATAGAAAGTTTAAGAAAGGTTTTGTTGACAACCGAGTTTAGTAATTCCTTATGGAATTCACTAAATGCAGATATTTCAGACATAAGCAGCAGCTTTAGGTAGCAAAATTATAATTTATAGTATAAGCAAAAGGCCCTGATGATTGCTCAACAGGGCCTTTAGTATTGTTATAATATTCTTATGCTTGTTCGCCTTCAACTTCAGTTGCAGTTTCAGCAGCTGGAGCTTCAGTTGTAGTTGCAGGAGTTGCTTCTGCTGCCGGAGCATCAGTTTTCTTTCCTTTACTTCTACCACGACGAGTCGTTTTCTTTTCAGCTGAATCAGCTTCTTTGCCATATACCTCGTTGTAATCTACCAACTCAATTAAGGCCATTTCAGCGTTATCACCCAAACGATTGTTTAGTTTAATAATCCTTGTATAACCACCGGGACGATTTGCAACTTTAGCTGCAATGTCACGGAATAATTCAGTAACAGTTTCTTTATCCTGTAAGTAGCTAAATACAATACGACGAGAGTGTGTAGTATCAGTTTTAGATTTAGTAATCATTGGCTCAACATACATACGCAACACTTTCGCCTTAGCTAAAGTAGTGGTAATTCTTTTGTGCTTAATTAAAGATGAAGCCATGTTGGCCAACATCGCCTTACGATGTGAGTCTGTTCTTCCTAAGTGGTTATTCTTTTTACCGTGTCTCATTTTTGATTTTATTCGGTGCGTACCGTCTCTTTGATGTTTATCTGAGGGAATTACGCACGATTAACAATAGTTATTTTTGTTATTATTATTCTTCGTCCAACTTGAATTTAGACAGGTTCATTCCAAAAGAAAGACTTTTAGATTTAACCAGTTCCTGAATCTCAGTTAATGACTTCTTACCGAAGTTTCTGAATTTTAACATATCAGCTACGTCGTAAGAAACTAAATCAGCAAGAGTACGGATATCAGCTGCTTTAAGGCAGTTTAACGCACGTACAGAAAGATCAAGGTCAACCAATTCCGTTTTAAGGATCTTACGCATATGTAAAATTTCCTCGTCAACTTCTTTTGTTTCTTCTTTAGCTTGAGATTCCAATACCAAGTTCTCATCAGAGAACAACATAAAGTGTTGGATAAGAATCTTAGCTGCTTCTTTCAATGCTTCTTCTGGATGGATAGATCCATCAGTAGAAATCTCAAGAATTAATTTCTCATAATCTGTTTTTTGTTCAACACGATAGTTTTCTATAGTGTATTTTACATTTTTCATTGGGGTAAAGATCGAATCGATCGCGATTACACCAACAACAGCATCTGTAATTTTATTTTCTTCAGCAGGAACATAACCACGTCCTCTATTGATGGTTAATTCCACCTCTAAAGTAACGGCTTTCTCCATGTTACAAATTACGAAATCCGGATTTAGAACTTCGAAGTTGTTAGAGAATTTAGTAATGTCACCAGCTCTAAACTGATCTTGACCATTTACGATGATGAAGACTTTTTCAGAATCACCAGAGTCACCCACTTTTTTAAAACGAACTTGTTTTAGATTAAGGATGATTTCAGTCAAATCTTCTACAACACCTTTCATGGTAGAAAACTCGTGAGATACACCAGAAAAGCGGATACTTGTAATGGCAAAACCTTCCAAAGAAGAAAGTAATATTCTTCTTAAGGCATTACCAATTGTTACTCCGAAACCGGGCTCTAAAGGACGAAATTCAAATATGCCGTCGAAATCCGTAGACTTCTGCATGATTACCTTATCGGGTTTCTGAAATGCTAAAATTGCCATTTATAATGTTTTTAGATCGTTATTAATTATTGTAACGCAAAAAATTAACTGCCTCGAAAGAGAGGCAGTTAATTTAAATTCGTTACTTAGAGTATAACTCTACTATAAGGTTTTCTTTGATATTTTCTGGTATCTCATCACGGTTTGGATAAGCTAAAAACTTACCGGTCAATTCGCCTGCATTCCAATCTAACCAATTGAATTTATTGATTACTCTTCCTGCTACTGAATTGGTGATAGACTCTAATGTTTTTGATTTCTCACGAACTGCAATAACATCTCCAGCTTTCAACTGATATGAAGGAATATTTACTACCTCACCGTTCACTGTTACGTGTTTATGGCTAACTAACTGACGAGCAGCAGAACGTGTAGTAGCAATACCTAATCTGTATACTGTATTATCTAAACGAGCTTCTAATAATTGTAATAAGTTATCACCGGTAATTCCCTGACGTGATGATGCTTTTGTAAACAAGTTACGGAATTGACGTTCTAACACACCGTAAGTGTATTTAACTTTTTGCTTTTCCATTAACTGTACTGCATATTCAGATTGCTTTCCTCTTCTTTTCGAAGCACCGTGTTGTCCGGGTGGATAGTTTTTTCTGTCTAGTACCTTATCAGGGCCAAAAATAGGCTCTCTGAATTTACGCGCGATTTTGGACTTGGGTCCTGTATATCTTGCCATTGTTCTTTGTTTTAAAGTATCATGCAACCTGAAGCTGCAGACTCTTAGCTTTAAAAATTATAAATTAAACTCTTCTTTTCTTAGGCGGGCGACATCCATTGTGTGGAAGCGGCGTAATGTCTTTGATTGAAGTCACTTCGATACCAGCGATCTGCAATGTTCTAATTGCTGATTCACGGCCAGATCCTGGACCTTTTACAAAAACTTCTACCTTACGCAGACCTAAATCATATGCTACCTTACCGCAATCAGACGCTGCCTGACCAGCTGCATATGGAGTGTTCTTTTTAGAACCCTTAAAACCCATTTTACCTGCAGAAGACCATGAAATCGTTTGACCGTTGTTGTTTGTTAGCGTAACAATGATGTTGTTAAAAGTCGCATTGATGTGAGCCTGACCGACAGGTTCAATTACAACAATACGCTTTTTAGTTACTTTTTTACTCTTAGCCATAATTATTGTTTGATACTAATTTTATTTAGTAGCTTTTTTCTTGTTAGCAACTGTTTTCCTCTTACCCTTACGAGTCCTAGAGTTGTTCTTAGTACGTTGACCACGCACTGGCAAACCTTTTCTATGACGTAAGCCGCGGTAACAGCCAATATCCATTAGACGTTTGATGTTCAACTGAACTTCAGAACGTAATGCACCTTCAACTTTTACACCGTCGTTGATAATTGTACGGATAGCTGACAACTCATCATCAGACCAATCTTGTACTTTCTTGTTAAAATCGATACCTGCCTCCGTTAATATACGTTGAGCAGTTGATCTACCTACACCGAAGATGTATGTTAGACCAATTTCGCCTCTTTTGTTTCTTGGTAAATCAATACCTGATATCCTTGCCATATTTGTACTAATGTTTGATTATTTGATTAAACGACAGATTGAGTAACCCGTACATTCAATCCAATCATACTTCAATAATTTCTTAACCTTGACGCTGTTTGTATTTTGGGTTCTTTTTGTTTATAACGTAAAGTTTTCCTTTACGACGTATAATCTTGCAATCAGCGCTACGTTTTTTAATTGATGACCTAACTTTCATTTTATTTATATCTATAAGTAATCCTGCCTTTTGTTAAATCATAAGGCGACATCTCTAATTTGACTTTATCCCCTGGTAAAATTTTTATGTAGTGCATCCGCATCTTACCAGAAATATGTGCAATGATCTCATGTCCGTTCTCGAGCTCCACCCGGAACATCGCATTCGATAATGCCTCTCTTATTACTCCGTCTTGTTCAATTGAGGCTTGTTTAGCCATATAATATTGATTTTTACTTAATTAGCTGCTACTAAACAGGGTTGCAAAATTAAATATAATTATTTAATTAATTGCCTTTTTTCTTTAAAACTTCTTCAATTAAAGAAAAGGTCGATAAAACATCTGCCTTGCCCTTTTTAACCGCTATGGTATGCTCAAAATGGGCCGAAGGTTTGTTGTCCTTACTGGTAACTGTCCAGCCATCTGACCAGAATTTCACACCGGCAACGCCAGCATTGATCATCGGTTCAATAGCTATGACCATTCCCTCTTCCAATTTAATACCACGCCCCCTTTGACCGTAGTTTGGAACTTCTGGCTTCTCGTGCAGCTTTACGCCAACACCATGCCCTACAAGCTCTCTTACTACACCAAATCCGTTGTCTTCGGCAATCTTTTGAATCGCATAGCCAACATCACCAGTCCTCGCGCCAGATACAGCCTTTTCAACCCCTGCGATTAAACATTGTTGAGTAACATCAATTAACTTCTGTCTTTCTGCATCAACCTCACCAATGGCGAATGTATATGCCGAATCACCGTAAAAGTTATCTTTAATTACTCCACAGTCTACAGAAATTAAATCGCCTTCCTGTATCACATAATCACTGGGAAAACCGTGAACGACCTGCTCGTTTGGAGAAATACAAAGGGCGTAAGGAAAACCATTATAATTGAGAAACGCTGGTATAGCACCTTGATCTTTGATAAAGGTCTCAGCCAGGTTATTCAGGCTCATTGTAGTCATACCCGGACCAATTACCTTGGCTACTTCAGCCAGGGCCATGGATACCAGCATGGAACTCGCTCTAATCAACTCAACCTCTTCCGCCGACTTGTAATAAATCTTTGACATTGTATTATCTAAATAACTGCATTGGTACCGCTTGCAGCCGGAATACCGGTACGACCGGTGATCCTTCCAGTTTTCATCAATCCATCATAGTGACGCATCAACAAATAACTTTCAATTTGTTGCAAGGTATCCAACACTACACCTACCAGGATCAGCAAAGATGTGCCACCATAAAAGTGAGCAAACTCTGTCTTCAAACCAAACCTTACCGCAATTGAAGGCAAAATCGCAATAATCGCTAGGAAGATTGCACCAGGAAAAGTGATCTTAGAAATCACATCATCGATAAAAGATGAAGTAGCTAGTCCTGGCTTAATGCCTGGGATAAAACCACCATTCTTCTTCATATCATCAGACATCTGGGTTGGATTTACCGTGATGGCAGTATAGAAAAACGTAAATGCAATGATTAAGAATGCGAACGTTAAACTATATGTTAAAGAAGTATAATCACTATACTGACTTAACCAGCTATTCTGTAGGTTAGGAAATAAAGATGTTAATGTCATAGGAATGAACATCAATGCCTGAGCAAAGATTATAGGCATAACACCGGCAGCATTTACCTTCAATGGAATGTATTGTCTCACACCACCAAACTGTCTGTTGCCAACAATACGTTTTGCATATTGTACAGGGACTTTACGCACACCTTGAACAATCATTATGGTAAACATAACAACAGCAAACAAAGCAACGATCTCAAGAACCAACGCGATCAAACCACCTTCACCAACAAATCTAGAGCTAATCTCCTGTTGCAAAGCGATTGGAAGACGAGCAATAATACCAACCATGATAATCAGGGAGACACCATTACCAATCCCTTTATCCGTAATCTTCTCACCAAGCCACATTACGAATAATGTACCTGCAGCAAGAACAAACGTAGAAAGAATGTAGAATAAAGTACGATCCATCATGATCGCCTCTACGGGCACCTGAGTTTTGATGTAACCAACCGCCTGAACGGCAGTAATTGCAACAGTTAGGTACCTGGTAATCTGATTAAGTTTATTTCTTCCGCTTTCACCCTCCTTTTGCATCTTCTGAAAAGAAGGAACAGCGATACCGAGTAACTGAACTACAATGGAGGCAGAAATATATGGCATAACTCCCAACGCAAGAATAGACACGCGGGAGAAAGATCCTCCGGCAAACATATCTATCAAACCTAAAAGGCCAGACTTTTCATTATCGCCCAGAGCAGTCGCATCCACACCTGGCAAAACCACGTGAGATACAAACCTATAGACCAAAAGAATGATGAGCGTAAACACAATACGCCCTTTCAATTCTTCAATTTTCCAAATATTACTTAAAGTAGTAAACAGCTTCTTCATTAATTACAATTTTTCGATTGAGCCTCCAACAGCCTCAATAGCTTTTTGTGCTGTAGCAGAAAAAGCATGTGCTCTTACTTCTATTTTAGCTTTAACTTCACCACGACCAAGGATTTTAACCAAGTCATTCTTAGAAGCTAAACCATGTTGTTGCAAATCTGCGAAGGTAATTGAAGTTAAACTAAACTTTTCTGCCAAAGCTTGTAACACGTCTAAGTTAACGCCTACATATTCAACCCTGTTAATAGGCTTGAAACCTACCTTAGGCACACGACGTTGTAAAGGCATTTGACCACCTTCAAAACCGATCTTGTTTTTGTGACCTGAACGGGATCCAGCACCTTTATGACCACGAGTGGAAGTACCACCACGACCAGAACCAGTACCACGACCAATTCTCTTTACATTTTTTGTAGAACCTACTGCAGGTTTTAAATTACTTAAGTTCATTCTGAAACTTATTGTGTTGCCCCTTCGCTTTCACTAATCAGGGAACAACGGTTAAACATATACAAAGGTTGCAAATGTAGACATATATCCCACATTTACAGCCTTCAATAATTATATACTTTCTATTGCAACCAGGTGGTTTACTTTTCTAACCATACCAATAATCGCTGGGTTAGCTTCCACTTCTACAGACTGGCTTATTTTATTTAAACCTAAGGCCTGCATGGTTCTTTTTTGGCGCTCGCTTCTGTCGATAACGCTTTTTATCTGGGTGATTTTAATCCTAGCCATAATGTTATCCGTTAAAAACTTTGTTTAAATCCACACCACGTTGCTGAGCGATGGTATAAGCATCACGCATTTTAGTTAAAGCATCAACAGTTGCTTTTACCACATTGTGGGGGTTAGATGAACCTTTAGATTTTGCCAATACGTTATGTACACCAGCACTCTCTAAAACGGCACGCATCGCACCACCAGCAATTACTCCGGTACCTACTGCAGCTGGTTTGATTAATACAAAACCACCTGAAAATTTACCGATTTGCTCATGAGGAACGGTACCGTTCAACAATGGAACTTTTACAAGATTCTTCTTAGCGTCATCGATTCCTTTAGCAATAGCCTCAGTAACCTCTTTCGCTTTTCCCAATCCATAACCTACGATACCGTTTTCATCACCAACAACCACAATGGCTGAGAAGCTGAAAGTACGACCACCTTTGGTTACTTTGGCAACGCGTTGTATGCTAACTAAACGATCTTTTAATTCGATCTCGCTAGTCTTAACTCTTTTTATATTGATAGTTGACATTCTTATCCTATTTTCAGATTAAAATACTAAACCAGCTTCGCGGGCACCTTCTGCCAACGATTTAACACGACCATGGTATAAGTAGCCATTTCTATCGAAAACAACTTCTTTAACGCCAGCTGCGATAGCTTTCTCAGCGATTAATTTACCTACAGCTACAGATTGCTCTGATTTGTTACCGTTACCAGTAAAATCTTTTGATAAAGATGATGCTGATGCGATGGTGCTTCCAGTTACGTCGTTAATGATTTGAGCATAAATTCCTTTATTGCTTCTATATACTGATAAACGTGGACGGTTTTCAGAACCTGTAAGTCTTTTTCTGATTCCTTTTTTTATACGATCTCTACGAGATAATTTTTTCCCTGCCATGATGATTATTTTTTAGAAGCGGATTTACCTGCTTTTCTTCTTAACACTTCGCCTACAAACTTGATACCTTTACCTTTATATGGCTCTGGTGCACGTAATGAGCGTATTTTTGCTGCTACCTGACCGATCAATTGTTTGTCGATACTCTCTAAAATAATTTTAGGAGTCTGTCCTTTTTCAGAGGTTGTTGTAACTTTAATCTCTTCTGGTAATTGGAACACATAATGGTGGGAATATCCTAAAACAAGATCCAGGGTATTTCCTGTGTTTGTAGCGCGGTAACCCACACCTACCAACTCTTGTGATAATTTATAACCTTCTGTAACACCAATAACCATATTGTTTATCAATGCACGGTATAAACCATGTAATGCTTTGTGTCTTTTTTGTTCTGTCGGACGTTGTACAGTAAGTACATTGTCTTCCAGGCTTACAGTGATATCTGTATCAACTGCTTGCGTTAATTGTCCTTTTGGACCTGCAACTGTTACTACGTTCTCTTTAGATACGGTAATTGTTACTCCGGCAGGAACACTAATTGGGGCTTTTCCTATTCTTGACATTTTGTTATCCTCCTTTAATTAATAAACGTGACACAAAACTTCGCCACCAATGTTTAGTCTGGCTGCTTCTTTATCTGTCATAATTCCTTTGGAAGTAGACAGGATAGCAATACCTAAACCGTTTAATACTCTTGGCATATTGTCTACACCAGCATATTGCCTTAAACCTGGTTTGCTGATACGTAATAAAGCACGTATTGCAGGAACCTTAGTGATCGCATTGTATTTCAAAGCAATTTTAATTACGCCTTGAACTGTAGTGTCCTCAAACTTGTAGTTGGCAATGTAACCTTTGTCAAAAAGTACTTTAGTCATTTCCTTTTTTAGGTTCGATGCAGGAATCTCTACAATTCTGTGATTTGCCTTGATGGCATTTCTTACTCTTGTAAGATAATCTGCTATTGGATCTGTATTCATCTTTATATAATTGTGACAGTGGTTTCCTTCCCGACCCATTCGGGGCGACCTTCCATCGGTTAAATTTCTTTTAAGCACAAAAACATTAGAAGTGCCACCAATGCAGCTCTTCTAACGTCAACGAGTGTTTTACCAGCTCGCTTTTCTTACTCCTGGGATTTTTCCTGCTAAAGCCATTTCACGGAACGTAACCCTTGAGATACCAAAAGTACGCATATATCCACGTGGACGGCCAGTTATTTTGCAACGGTTGTGCAAACGGACAGGAGATGAATTCTTAGGTAACTTATCAAGTCCTTCGAAATCACCGGCAGCTTTCAATTCTGCACGTTTTTCCGCGAACTTAAGCACCAACTTTTGGCGCTTTACTTCGCGTGCTTTTACACCTTCTTTTGCCATTATTGATCTATGTTTTGGTTTTGATTTTTAAACGGTAATCCGAATTGCTTCAACAATTCCAATGCTTCAACATCATTTGTAGCAGTAGTTACGAACGTAATGTCCATACCTAAAATCTTGCTGATTTTGTCGATGTTGATCTCAGGGAAGATGATTTGCTCAGTTACACCTAAAGTGTAATTTCCTTTACCATCAAAACCTTTGTCATTGATACCTTTGAAATCCCGGATACGCGGCAAAGCTACGGAAATTAAACGATCTAAAAACTCATACATGTTGTTATCACGTAAAGTTACACGTACACCTACAGGCATACCCTTACGTAATTTGAAGTTTGAGATATCTTTTTTAGATTTCGCACCTACAGCCTGTTGACCAGAAATCGTCGACATTTCTAAAATAGAACTGTCCATGATCTTCTTATCAGTTACAGAAAACCGGCCAACCCCTTGGTTAATCGCGATTTTCTCTAATTTAGGAACCTGCATTACGCTCTTGTAATTAAACTTTTCTTTAAGGTTATTTACAATCTCCTCTTTATATTTACTTTTTAATCTTGGTACGTAAGCCATTATTTGATCTCCTCTCCTGATTTTTTAGATACCCTAACCAATTTCCCATCAGCGTTAAGCTTTCTGCCAACGCGGGTTGTTTCACCAGATTTTGGATCAATCAACATCACGTTAGAAATGTGAAGAGCAGCTTCTTTTTTAATGATACCACCGTTAGGGGTAGCAGCATTTGGTTTTGTATGTTTTGAAACAAGGTTAACCCCTTCTACTACAATTCTGCTTTTGGCAATTTGCACTTGAAGTACTGTTCCTTGCTGGCCTTTTGAATCGCCGGCTATTACCTTAACTAAATCTCCTTTACGGATCTTTATCTTGGCTGTTGTCGTTACTTTATCTTTCATTTTATAATACCTCCGGTGCTAATGATACAATTTTCATGAATTGCTTTTCACGCAGTTCTCTTGCTACCGGGCCAAAGATACGTGTACCACGTGGCTCATCTTGTGCATTCAATAATACTGCTGCATTGTCGTCGAAACGGATGTAAGAACCGTCTTTACGTCTTATCTCTTTTCTTGTTCTTACAACAACTGCTTTAGAAACTGTTCCTTTCTTAATATTACCAGAAGGCAAAGCACTTTTAACGGTAACAACGATCTTGTCACCAATAGAAGCATACCGTTTTCCAGTACCACCAAGTACACGGATAACCAATACTTCTTTTGCGCCGCTATTATCAGCTACGTTTAATCTTGATTCCTGTTGTACCATGTTATTTAGCCCTCTCTAAAATTTGTACTAATCTCCAGTTCTTGTTTTTACTCAGCGGACGAGTCTCCATGATCAGTACTGTATCACCAATACCGCAATCGTTTTTCTCGTCATGAGCCATAAATTTGGTAGTTTTCTTAACAAACTTACCATAGATCGGGTGCTTCACTTTACGCTCTACCGCCACAACAACAGACTTATCCATCTTGTTGCTTACTACCAACCCGGTTCTTGTTTTTCTTAATTGTCTTTCCATTTCGACTCTAAAGTTATTTAGTTTCACTAGCAGACACCGCTTTACGCTTAGTCAGTTCAGTATTTAATTGGGCAATATTCTTTCTTACCTTAGTAATGCGGGTAGGATTCTCTATAGCCGAAATTGTATGTGCAAATTTTAACTTAACTAAGTTTTCCTTTTCTTCTGCAATCCTGACTACTAGTTCTTCTTGTGAAAGCCCTGTGATTTCTGAGTTCTTCATTTTATTATTTTTTATGTGTTGGGTCTAGAGGTTATAATAAGAGTTCCTTACAACATGCAACCCAACTACTTTTTATGCTTCTACGTAATCTCTACGTACTACAAATTTGGTTTGGATCGGTAATTTCTGCGCGGCTAATCTCATGGCTTCTTTAGCAACTTCTAAAGGAACACCTTCTGCCTCGAAAATTATACGTCCGGGTCTAACAACAGCAACCCAGTATTCTGGAGCACCTTTACCTTTACCCATACGTACTTCAGCTGGCTTCTTAGTAACCGGTTTGTCCGGGAAAATCCTAATCCACACCTGGCCTTCACGTTTCATGAAACGAGTTACCGCAATACGGGCTGCCTCTATCTGACGACTTGTAATCCAAGTCGACTCTAAAGATTTAATCCCGAAAGACCCGAATGACAATTCAGCACCACGTGTTGCTAAACCCTTCATTCTTCCCTTTTGCATCTTTCTGAACTTCGTTCTTTTTGGCTGTAACATTTTATCTTAATATTATCGTAAAACGATTCTGTTAACTAATTATTTACGAGGACCTCTGTTAGGAGTGTTTCCGCCTCTATTATCTCTACCTGCGCCTGGACCACCTTGACCCGGACCTCTACCAGCACCAGCTCCGCCACGATTACCACCACCGCCACCGCGGTTGTCGTTACGTCTTTCGCCACCACCACGGTTGTCTCTGTCTCTGCCACCAAATGCACCTTCAGGTCTGCCACCTTTACCAGGAGCGTTACTTACTGCACCAATGTTTGGAGAAAGGTCACGTTTACCGTAAACCTCACCTTTACAGATCCATACTTTAACACCTATTTTACCATAAGTAGTTAAAGCTTCAGCCAATGCATAGTCAATGTCCGCACGGAAAGTATGCAAAGGAATTCTTCCTTCTTTATACTGCTCGCTACGTGCCATTTCAGCACCACCTAAACGACCGGAAGTCATGATCTTGATTCCTTCAGCTCCCATACGCATGGTAGATGCAATAGTAGATTTCATAGCTCTACGGAAAGAGATCCTTGCCTCTAATTGTTTTGCTACGCCTTCAGCTACCAACTGAGCATCTAACTCAGGACGTTTGATCTCAAAAATGTTGATCTGAATTTCCTTTTTAGTCAATTTCTTCAACTCTTCTTTGATCTTGTCAACTTCCTGACCTGCTTTTCCGATTACAATACCCGGACGAGCTGTGTGGATTGTAACCGTGATACGCTTTAACGTACGTTCAATTACAACCTTAGCTACTCCGCCTTTTGCAATACGTGCAGAAAGATATTTTCTTATTTTTTCGTCCTCAACTAATTTATCAGCATAGTTGTTGCCACCGAACCAGTTAGAATCCCAACCTTTGATGATTCCTAACCTGTTACCTATTGGATGTGCTTTTTGTCCCATTTCTGTTAATTAGTTTGAGTTTCAACGATTTTACTATCTACTACTAAAGTCACGTGGTTTGAACGCTTACGTATTCTGTAACCACGTCCTTGAGGTGCCGGTCTTAATCTCTTAAGCTGACGGCCGCCACCAACCATTATTGTTTTCACATATAATTGGTTTTCTTCAGGGCGAGAACCTTCATTTTTTGTTTCCCAGTTTTTGATCGCTGATAACAAAAGTTTCTCAACTCTAATCGCCGCTTCTTTATTGGTGAATTTCAAAATATGTAATGCTTTCTCTACACGCTCGCCTCTGATAAGATCTACAACCAAACGCATCTTACGTGGTGAGGTTGGACAATTGTTTAATTTCGCTACTGCTTCCATCTCTTAATTATTTTCTTTTTTCAGAGTGACCCCTAAATGTTCTGGTTGGAGCAAACTCTCCCAGCTTGTGACCAACCATGTTTTCTGTTACGTAAACCGGTATAAATTTATTACCGTTGTGTACTGCAAATGTATGACCCACGAAATCTGGTGAAATCATTGATCTGCGTGACCAAGTTTTGATGACAGACTTTTTGCCTGAATCATTCATAGAGACTACTTTTTTCTCTACGTTATGGTCAATATAAGGTCCTTTTTTAATTGAACGAGCCATTATTTCTTCCTTTTCTCTATGATGAAACGATTTGAGTATTTTTTAAGTGTACGGGTCTTAAAGCCTTTAGAATACATACCATTCCTTGAGCGAGGCTGACCTCCTGATGAGCGACCCTCACCACCACCCATAGGGTGATCGACTGGGTTCATCGCAACCGGACGAGTTCTTGGACGACGTCCCAACCAACGGTTACGACCCGCTTTACCTAATACTTCATTTGCATGATCTGAGTTGGAAACAGCTCCAATTGTAGCCAGACAAGTAACCAAAATTAATCTGGTTTCTCCTGAAGGCATTTTCAATGTTGCATATTTACCATCACGTGCTGCCAATTGTGCATAAGCACCTGCACTACGTGCTAGCTGTGCTCCACGGCCTGGGTGAATCTCTACGTTGTGCACAATAGATCCCAAAGGAATATTGGCCAATTTCAATGTGTTCCCTACCTCTGGAGTAGCTGTTTCTCCCGAAACTACTGTTTGTCCTACTTGCAACCCTTCAGGTGCAATAATGTAACGCTTCTCGCCATCTACGTAATGCAATAGTGCAATACGAGCGGTACGGTTTGGATCGTACTCAACAGTAGCTACTGTTGCAGGAATATCAAATTTATCACGTTTGAAGTCAATCAAACGGTAAGATTTCTTGTGACCACCGCCCATGTAGCGCATAGTCATCTTTCCTGTATTGTTACGTCCTCCCGATTTCTTAGAAGATACAACCAATGATTTTTCGGGCTTGGTTGCTGTAATCTCCGAAAAGCTGGCACCTACTCTAAAGCGGGTTCCCGGAGTGACTGGTTTAAATTTTCTTAAGCCCATAGTTATAAATTATTCAATTCTGATTAAATATTAGCGTAATAATCTATTGTCTCACCATCTTTCAATGTAACAATAGCTTTCTTATATTTCGGGCTTCTACCCGATACCAAACCACCCTTAGTATTTCTTGACTTTAGTTTACCATTCACAACCATTGTATTAATGGCTAAAATGTTCACACCGTACATCTTCTCTATGGCTGCTTTAATCTGCAATTTATTTGCTTTCGGTTCTACGTTAAAAGTAAAGCGGTTAGACTTTTCTGTTAAGCTAGAAGCCTTTTCTGTTAATATTGGTTTCTTTAAAAATTCCATATTATTTGGCAAATGCCTCCTCCAATGTTTTAACAGAATCCGCAGTAAACAAAAGTTTGCTACAGTTTAATACATCATATGTATTCAACTGGTCAGCAGTAGTTACTTTCACTTTCTGAATGTTTCTGCTTGATAAATAGATATTGTTATTCTGTGAAGGTAAAACCAACAAAGTCTTTTCGTTAGTTAAATTCAACGCGCTAACTAAGTTGATGTAGTTTTTAGTTTTGATCGTATCGAAAGTGAAATCTTCTAAAACCACAACATTGTTGTCTTGTGCTTTATAAGATAACGCCGACTTACGTGCCAACGATTTCAATTTCTTATTCAATTTAAAACTGTAATCACGTGGCTGAGGACCAAACACGCGACCACCACCGTTAAACAATGGAGATTTAATGCTACCTGCACGGGCACCACCTGTACCTTTTTGTTTGTACAATTTGCGGGTCGAACCAGCAATCTCGTTACGTTGTTTAGACTTGTGCGTTCCTTGACGTTGGTTAGCCAAATATTGCTTTACATCTAAATAAATAGCGTGATCTACGGGCGCTATGCCGAAAACTGACTCAGGAAGTTGCACCTTGGCACCTGTTTCTTGTCCTGATATGTTTAATACTTTAACTTCCATCTGCTTACTTATCTAAGATTACGTAAGAACCTTTAGCTCCCGGTACGGAACCACTAACTACAACAAGGTTTTGATCAGCATAAACTTTCAATACTTGTAAGTTTTGAACTTTTACTCTGTCACCACCCATTCTTCCGGCCATACGCATACCTTTAAATACACGAGCTGGATACGATGCCGCACCCAATGAACCTGGCGAGCGACCTCTGTTGTGCTGACCGTGAGTCTGACCACCAACACCACTGAAACCATGACGCTTTACAACACCCTGGAAACCTTTACCTTTTGAAGTACCAACAACATCAACAAAATCACCTTCATTAAAAATTGAAACTGTGATTGTGTCACCTAGACTGATTGACTCTTCGAATGGATCGAATTCAATCAATTTACGTTTTGGCGTTGTGTTTGCTTTTGCAAAGTGGCCTTTAAGCGGTTGTGTTGTGTTTTTTGGCTTCGCTTCATCGAAACCCAATTGAACTGAAACGTAACCGTCTTTCTCTTCGGTCTTAACCTGTGTTACTACACAAGGCCCAGCTTCGATCACCGTGCATGGAATGTTCTTTCCATCGGCGTCGAAAATGCTGGTCATTCCTACTTTTTTTCCAATAATACCTGACATTTTCTTTTTTAAAATTTAACACCCATCGAAGCAGTAGGGCTTCGTTCAAGGTGGATACAATCCCCGTTTAAGGGAGGGCAAAAGTAGCAAAGAAATCTTAATTTTCAAAGAGTTAGCGTATTATTTTTTGAAATAAACACCATTATTATCAGATACTTAGAAATACCTGCCGGAAAGCCCGGTTTAGCCCACCAGTTTGTTGGTCAAACTGAATATTATGATAGACAGAACTATCAGACCTATAACAACATACATGTAATCTTTTTCCAGTAAGAAACCAAAAACAGAGAAGATTACCCTGGAAATAGGCGTAAAGATCAACAGTACAATTCCGAACTGTATAATTGCTTTACCTTGTAAACTTAACAAACCAGAAAATATTGCTTTGATCGATGTTAAATCTGCATGCTCAGATCTAAACTGACTGTAGTCGACAATTGCTTTCCCCTGGGAATTTAAATACACCATTCCGCCGATCAAAACTACAACCATTGACAATATGACTCCGAAACGCAACAACGTACCGAGTATAACTTGAACATCTTTGTCTACAAAAATACGCTTTACATCCTTTTTCATAATTTACCGAGCATTCCGTTATAGATCATCTGAAAGGCCAAAAAGGCGACCACCACAGCAAACAGCACCTTAAGTTTCTCAGGTTTGGTTTTAACCAGGATCTTAGACCCAACTGTGGCACCAGTTAATACGCCCACACAAACCGGCATTACAATTCCCGGATCTATCTGGCCCCGGTGTAAATAGACTACGGCACTTGCCGCCGCAGTTACGCCCATCATAAAGTTACTGGTCGTGGTAGATACCTTGAAAGGCATTCGCATGATATTATCCATAGCGAGAACCTTCAACGCGCCTGAACCAATACCCAGCAAACCAGAAACAATGCCGGCGAAAAACATCATCACAAACCCGCCTACCACATTGTGAACCGCATAGCTTACTGTCCCCTCTGGCGTAGGATAGCTGCCATTTAATTTGAAAAACCGCCCTAGAGCACCAGAGTCATCGTTGTCCGCATGTTCTACCTTCTTACGCAGCATCATTACCGCAGAGAATAGTAAAATCAGGCCGAACATGACGGCTATATAACTCGGGTTGATGTAAATGGTTATAATGGCACCAAAAATCGCGCTGATCGTTGTCGCAATCTCAAGAAACATTCCGATCCGGATATTGGTAATCCCCTCCTTGACATAAGCGGCAGCCGACCCAGATGAGGTAGCAATTACAGAGATAATGGAAGCACCAATTGCATAGTGTATATCTACGCCTAGTACCAGGGTAAGCAGAGGAATTATGATAACGCCTCCGCCAAGGCCGGTCAAAGATCCTAGTAGGCCGGCGAGAAAAGCACCAAATAAAACGATGATCGTAAATACTAATACCGACATTCGGACAAATATAACATCTGTCACCAAAACACAATAAATTTAAAATATTAATGTTAAATTATAAACCAATCCTTTATATGAGAAAACTTATACTGCCTTTTATCGCCATCCTACTATTAACCAGCGCTGCAAAGTCCGGGTTTGCGCAAGATTCGACCAAGGTAGACCCCACACTGTACGGGCAGTACCAAGCGCTGCTAACCAAATCGAAGTCATTTTACGGATCGAAAGTAATAAATCCATCAAGGCTTAGTGCTTACTGGAAGAGTGTAAGCGATACCTTAAAGGTAGAAAGGAAACAATTAAGAGCCTCCAAAGCTCAGGTCGCAGAACTCCAACGGACCATTACAGATTTAAAAAGCCAAATGGAGGGCAAAGAAACGGCTCTAAGCAGTTCTAACCAAAAGCTAAACCAAATTACCTTTATGGGCATTGCATTCGAGAAAGGAACTTATAATACCGTTGTGTGGACACTGATCCTGATCCTTGCCCTTGCCCTGATCATCATCATTCTTCGATCCGCTAAACTCATACATGAGGCAAAATACAGATCAGGCCTGTATGAAGAAGTAGCAGCCGAATATCAGACGTATAAAGTTAAAGCAAACGACAAGGAAAAGAAACTTGCACGGGAGTTACAAGATGAACGCAACAAGTTTGAAGAATATAAAAGCCGGGGCCGCTAGTCAGATAGTCCAATACCAAAAAAGCCTTCCTGAAAAATCAGGAAGGCTTTTTTATTGACATTAAATGATATCATTAAACTTTAATCTCAACTTCAACACCGCTAGGTAATTCAAGTTTCATCAAAGCATCCACCGTCTTAGAGTTAGAGCTATAAATATCTAACAAACGTTTGTAAGCGCACAATTGGAATTGCTCTCTTGCTTTTTTGTTCACGTGTGGTGAACGCAAAACAGTAAAGATTTTCTTTTCTGTTGGCAACGGAATCGGTCCGCTAACCACTGCACCCGTAGGTTTAACAGTTTTAACGATTTTCTCAGCAGATTTGTCTACCAAGTTGTAATCGTATGATTTTAATTTGATTCTGATTCTTTGGCTCATGATATATGTGTTTAAAGCTGCCTGTTAGAGCTATTAATAACAGGCAGCTGATTTGTTGTTAGTCTAAAGATGATTTAATCTTTCCTTTTGATTTTGCAATCACTTCTTCCTGTACGTTCCTTGGAGCTGGATCATAGTGATCAAATTCCATAGTCGAAGTTGCACGGCCAGAAGTGATGGTACGTAACTGAGTTACATAACCAAACATTTCAGAAAGTGGTACAAGCGCCTTGATCACTTGAGAACCTGCACGTGTGTCCATACCTTGCAGCTGGCCACGACGACGGTTTAAGTCACCCATAACGTCACCCATGTTTTCCTCTGGAGTAAGTACTTCAATCTTCATGATTGGCTCCATAAGAACTGGTTTACATTTAGGCAATGCCTCACGGAAAGCAGAACGTGCTGCAATCTCGAAAGATAAAGCATCTGAATCGACCGCGTGGAATGAACCATCAATCAAACGAACTTTCAGATCAGGAAGCGGGTATCCTGCAATAACACCATTTGACATCGCTGCAGCAAATCCTTTTTCAACTGAAGGTATAAATTCACGAGGAATTGAACCACCAACAATCTCATTTACGAATTGCAAACCACCTTTTTCAAAGTCAGGATCAATTGGTGAAATAATAACCTGAATATCCGCAAATTTACCACGTCCACCAGTTTGTTTCTTATAAGTCTCACGGTGTTGAGTTGAACCAGTAATTGCCTCTTTGTAAGCAACCTGAGGAGCTCCTTGATTTACTTCCACTTTAAACTCACGCTTCAAACGGTCGATAAGGATATCCAAGTGAAGCTCACCCATACCAGAGATTACAGTCTGACCAGTTTCCTCGTCAGTTTGAACCTTAAAGGTAGGATCCTCTTCAGCCAATTTCGCTAAGCCCATACCTAAACGGTCAACGTCAGCTTGAGTTTTTGGCTCAATAGCTAAACCAATTACCGGCTCAGGGAAGTTCATTGATTCAAGAATGATCGGGTTTTTCTCTTCACAAAGTGTATCTCCAGTTTTGATATCTTTAAATCCAACTACCGCAGCAATATCACCAGCACCTACATTAGGAATTGGGTTTTGCTTGTTTGCATGCATTTGGAAGATACGGGAAATACGTTCTTTATTTTCAGAACGGGCGTTGTATACATAAGAACCCGCTTCTAAGTTACCTGAGTAAACACGGATAAAGCATAAACGACCTACGAAAGGATCTGTTGCAATTTTAAAAGCTAAAGCTGCAAAAGGTTCCGCTTCGCTAGGCTTACGCGTTACTTCTAATCCAGTATTTGGATTGATACCAGTAACACCTTCTTGATCCATTGGTGACGGCAATAACTCCATCACGTAGTCAAGCATGGTTTGAACACCTTTGTTTTTGAAAGAAGAACCGCAAACCATAGGAACAATTTTCGCATCCAAAACAGCTGCACGTAAAGCGTCTAAAATTTCACGCTCCGTAATGCTATTTGGATCTTCGAAGAATTTCTCCATCAGGCTCTCATCGTAATCTGCAACAGATTCCAACAATTTTTCTCTCCATTCAGCAACTTCGTCAAGCATATCCTCAGGAATTGGCACTTCAGTAAAGGTCATACCTTTATCATGCTCATTCCAAACAATACCACGGTTGTTGATCAAGTCAACTACACCAGTAAAGCTATCTTCAGCACCGATCGGCAATTGCAATGGAACAGCGTTACTGCCCAACATGCTTTTCACCTGTGCAACAACCTTTAGGAAGTCTGCACCTGAACGATCCATCTTGTTAACGAAACCAATACGTGCTACATTGTAGTTATTAGCTAAACGCCAGTTGGTTTCAGATTGTGGCTCAACACCATCAACCGCAGAAAATAAGAAAACCAAACCATCCAATACACGAAGGGAACGGTTTACCTCTACGGTAAAATCCACGTGACCTGGGGTATCAATAATGTTGATGTGGTAATCTTGTCCTCTATATTTCCAACCTACAGTTGTTGCAGCAGAAGTAATGGTGATACCACGCTCCTGCTCTTGTGCCATCCAGTCCATGGTTGCAGCACCTTCGTGCACTTCACCAATCTTGTGACTAACACCTGCATAATATAGAATACGCTCCGTTGTTGTGGTTTTACCCGCATCAATGTGAGCCGCAATACCTATATTTCTAGTATATCTTAAATCTCTTGACATATTATGTTTTACTTAAAAACGGAAGTGAGAGAATGCTTTGTTGGCTTCAGCCATTTTGTGCGTATCTTCTTTCTTCTTAACTGCTGCACCTTCACCTTTAGCTGCTGAAACAATTTCACCTGCTAATTTCTCTTTCATGGTTTTTTCACCGCGCTTACGAGCGTAAGAAATTAACCATTTCATGCCTAAAGCAATCTTACGGTCAGGTCTAACTTCTGTAGGAACCTGGAAGTTAGCACCACCTACACGGCGTGACTTAACCTCTACTGCAGGCATTACATTCGTTAAAGCACGTTTCCATACTTCTAGTCCGCTTTCACCTGCTCTTTTTTCAGCAAGTTCAACTGCGTTATAAAAAATATCATATGCAATGGATTTCTTTCCATCATACATCATATTGTTTACAAACCTGGTCACCATAACATCGTTAAATTTCGGATCAGGAAGGATAATTCTCTTTTTTGGTTTTGACTTTCTCATTTGTTGTTCCTCCTAATTATTTCTTTTTACCTTTTACTGGTGCCTTTGCTGCTGCTGCTGCTTGTCCTGGCTTAGGACGTTTAGTACCATATTTCGAACGACGTTGGTTACGACCTGCTACACCGGAAGTATCTAATGCACCACGGATAATGTGGTAACGTACTCCTGGTAAATCTTTAACACGACCACCACGGATCAATACGATGGAGTGTTCCTGTAGGTTGTGACCTTCTCCAGGAATGTATGCGTTAACCTCTTTACCATTGGTTAAACGAACACGTGCTACTTTACGCATTGCTGAGTTTGGTTTTTTAGGGGTAGTGGTATATACACGTGTACATACACCTCTTCGCTGTGGACAACTGTCCAACGCAGGAGACTTACTCTTGAACTCCAGTGCTACTCTACCTTTTCTAACTAATTGTTGAATGGTTGGCATTGTTTTTTTTGTTTTCTATTAATGTTTAAAAACTATACCCCTCAGTAAGGGACTGCAAAGGTAGTACATTAGCTGATATGAATCAAGAGGTTAGAACAAAAATAAACGCTTGTGCCTAAAGTAGTTCAATGCATCCTGCCCCCAGCAATATTCTATGCCTCCTGCAAAATAATATTTGCTTAAGTAAATAAATCTTCTAAATTTGTCCTACTAAATTTATAGACTTTATTTTTATGTACACAAAACACTTACAAACACGGGAATCCGTTCAATTCAGAACAGTTCAATTGCTCAGTCATTCGCAACCATTTTTTTGTTGCCGATGTATGTGTTGTAGCACCTGCTGTTAAACCAGACTAATCTGCCTAGTTAAACCTCCAATTCTTACGCCTGCCAAATACCGCCGTTTTCAACGGCATGGCCGCGCTATGTTTTTCAACACTAAACCTACAACGAATGAAAAGTCTCTACACAAAAATCTTGTGCCTTCTCATCTGCATCTTCTTCACGCAGTCAAGTTACGCACAAGTCAGCCCAAGTATTAAATCCCGATTAAGCGGGAAGGTATTGGATGCCAGCACCAGACAGCCCCTACCAGGTGCCGTAGTTAAGATCAAGGGTACTACCCACACCGTTTCAACAGACCAGGCCGGTGAGTTCAACTTTGTTACCGGACAAACACTCCCCTATACGCTGGTCGTCAGCTTCGTAGGCTTTGTCCAAAAAGAATTAACTGTAAGCGAAAGCCCTGTAGTCGTCTTACTCGAAGAGAACCTTGTTCAGCTTAATGACATCGTGGTCACGGGCTACAGTGCCCAACAACGGAAATATATTGCAAGTTCCATCACGAGCGTAAGCGGTACAGCGGTTCAGGATCAGCCTTCCGGCGGATTCAATCAGCTCCTTCAAGGGAAAGCAACTGGCGTACAGGTATCGTCCAACTCGGGTGTTCCTGGTAGCGGCGTCACTTTTCGAATCAGGGGCAATAACTCTATTAACGCGTCCGTTGATCCCTTGTACATCATTGACGGTGTTTTCGTAAGCAATTCCGAACCCATAACCGCCGGTCTTGGGAATCAGCAGGCCTCCAACCCAATTGCAGATCTAAACCCAGCAGATATCGAAGACATCCAAATTTTAAAGGATGCAAATGCCACAGCTATCTACGGATCACTTGGCGCCAACGGTGTTGTGATAGTGACCACCAAACGTGGTAAACGGAATACCGCTGCCAAGATCAACTTAAACACATACCAGGGTTGGTCAACACCTATAAACAAATATGAGGTAGCAACAGGCCCAGAGGTCGCTCTGCTTACCAACGAGTCGCGCATCAACACAGCTAAAGACAATGGCCTTGATCCTTCTACAATCGTACTTCCCTTTCCAGACCCTCAAGCGCAGCCAACGTTCGACCGCATAAGCGGCTTGTTCCGAACCGCACGCACAAACAATTACGAGCTTTCCACGCAGGGTGGAACCGATAAAAGCACCTACTACATCGGTCTGGGATACCTTAACCAAGAATCTGTTGTTAAACCCTCCGATTATACCCGGTATTCGGCGCGTTTAAACTATGACAATTACCTTTCGGATAAACTAAAGATTGGTACAAGCCTAAACTTTACCAAGTCTGACCGAAATCTAAGTGGCAGCGATAACAATCCTACGGGAGTGATCAATTCTGCGTTATTTCCAAGGAGCTATCTCCCTATATACAATACAAATGGCACCTATGCTCGTTATGGAAGTTTCGACAACCACCTTGCGCTTATCGAAAATCTGGACAACAAGGCAGTTGGCTGGAGAACGATTGGAAACATCTACGGTGAGTATGCAATCATTTCAGGATTAAAATTGAGAAGCAGCTGGAGTTTAGACAACAGCAGTGAGTATGAAAATAACTATTCCAACACGTTGATAAGTGCGGGTATTGCAACGAATGGAGCAGCAACATCAGCAGAAAGCAAAAATCTTGTCCTTACAAACGAGCAAGTGCTGAATTACGTGAAAGCTTTCGGCCCCAACAAGGAACATTACATTAATGCACTTGTGGGGAATACGATCAACACGGTATTAAATGAAGGCACCAGCGCAAGCGGTACTGGC
>JAQBOT010000142.1 GCA_028287885.1 Pedobacter sp. | reverse complement strand
TATTTGTTCGTTCCTTAAACCTGGAGAACGTCCTGGTGGTGATGGTTAGTGAAAATGGAGCATCCATCTATTCTGCTTCCGAAGTTGCGCGTGAGGAGTTCCCAACGCAAGATATTACGGTGCGGGGAGCAGTCTCTATTGGCCGCCGCTTAATGGACCCACTAGCTGAACTGGTTAAGATAGATCCGAAATCGATAGGTGTAGGCCAATACCAGCATGATGTTGATCAGAATAAATTACAGCAATCACTGGATGATACGGTGATGAGCTGTGTAAACGCGGTTGGGGTTGAACTTAATACGGCATCAAAGCAGGTTCTTGCCTATGTTTCGGGCCTTGGGCCACAACTTGCCCAGAACATTGTGAGCTACAGGAATGAACATGGTGCATTTAAGAACCGTGAGAGCCTTAAAAAGGTTCCGCGTCTTGGGGATAAAGCATTTGAGCAGGCTGCAGGATTTCTAAGGATTAGAAATGCCGAGCATGTGCTGGATGCCAGCGGTGTTCACCCGGAGCGCTATGCATTGGTCAACAAGATGGCACGAGACTTAAACTGTACAGTAAGTCAGCTGATAAAGACGCCGGAGTTACAGAAGCAAATCAAACCAGAAAGTTATGTAAGCGACGAGATTGGATTGCCAACACTGAATGATATTTTGGCAGAACTTGCCAAACCGGGAAGGGACCCGAGGGAGCAATTTGAAGCTTTCAGTTTTACGGATGGTGTAAATGAGGTTAAAGACCTTAAGGTTGGCATGAAGCTGCCTGGAATTGTAACAAACATCACCAACTTTGGCGCCTTTGTGGATATCGGTGTCCACCAGGATGGCCTGGTTCATACGAGCCAACTGGCGAATCGCTTTATTTCAAACCCCAATGATGTAGTTAAAGTGCATCAGAAGGTTGAAGTAACCGTAACTGAGGTGGATGTTGCACGCAAAAGGATCTCTTTGTCCATGCGGACAGAGCAAGCTCCTCAGGCAAGAACAGCCAAAAGCAGGGAAACTGTAAAGACGCACAAGAAGCCTGTTGAGCTGAAGGCTAAAGAAAGATCTCCAGCCAGCAAAGCATCACCAAAGGTTAAACAAGCAGATGGCGACCTACAGCTAAAGCTGGAAGCCCTCAAAAACTTATTTAAGAAGTAATTAGCTCAGTTCAATTTGCCTTTTGATACTTTCCTCCAGGGATATTAAAGTTTCTGTACGTTGAATTCCAGGTACCGCCTGGATTTCTTCGTTCAGCACATGTCTGAGGTGGGAAGTATCACGGCAGATGATCTTGGCAAACATGCTGTAGGACCCTGTTGTATAATGCAGTTCAACCACTTCCTTGATCTTACTCAACTGGGCTACTGCATCTTTATACTGAATTCCTTTCTCCAGGTAGATCCCTAAAAACGCACAGATGTCGTATCCGGCCTTCTGTGGATCAATGATCAAGTGTGAGCCTTTAATAATCCCAAGCTCGTGGAGCTTCTTCATTCTCACGTGGATGGTCCCCCCTGAAACAATCAAATCCTTGGCAATTTCTGTATAAGGCTTTGTTGCATCCTGCATCAACTGTTTTAAGATCTCAATATCGAGGTTATCAATTTCTAAATTTAGGCTTTCTTTTCTTAGCATGATTTGAATAATTGGTAATGCATATCTAAGTTAATTATTATAATCACAAAAATAAAAATAATTGATTATAATATTTGCAACGTATTAGATATCCTGTTACATTTGTATCAAGCAAGTAAGCAAAAATAGTTCTTTAAATACTTGTTCAGATCCTGTTGGGTGGTGGAATTGGCAAACACACCTCCTTGTCTCGGTGGCGGAGAATTGGAAAACCCGAAAGGGCTAACTACTCCTTGAAGGTTCGACTCCTTCCCCAACAGCAGTTTTATGAATATATTGAGTTAGTTGAGAAAAGCGACCCCGGATAGGGTCGCTTTTTCATTTTAACGACCTTCGATAGATTAAATACTTAGATGTGTTTTGTTATTTATATACAATAATTTTTTATTTTTGAATTAAAATCACCCATATGAGTATCTATGAAATCTTGAAAGACGCACATTCTGCATGGCGTTATGTTGTTATCCTCCTTTTGTTTGTTGCTTTTATCACTGCACTTTCGGGTTACATTGGTAAAAAGGAGTACACGGAAGGCAATAGAAAGCTAAACGTTTTTGCACTTATCAGTACACATATCCAGTTACTTTTGGGTTTGGTCCTTTATTTTATGAACGATTGGTACAAGGTCGATTCCTCTCTTGCTGTTAATCGCTATTGGAAGATGGAACATGTAGCCATTATGCTTATTGCTGTTGTTTTAATTACAATTGGAAACTCAAGGTCTAAAAAACTTTCATTAGCTGTGGCTAAACATCGTACTATTTTTGTGTTCTTCGGTTTTGCGCTGCTGTTGATCACTGTAGCCATTCTAATGATGGTTAAAGTAGACCCTAGCCGCCCGCTTTTTGGAATCTCATAATTGTTCATAAAATAGTTTCGCTTTCATTCAATTATTTATATTTTTGGATACGTGATCAAGAACATACATACATGGCAATGGCGCAGTAATTCTAAAAAGAGTTTCGTCGCAGTACTGTGTACCTTATAGTTTACCAACCTAAACCTTAAATTTACAGATAACCCGACGTACAGCACGCCGGGTTTTTTGCTTTAAAATATTGACTTACTCTAAAAGCCGGTTAACCACTATAATGCTAATAACGTTCAAATGAAAAAATACAACCTGAAAACTACCTTTAAAAAGAAGCTTGCAGATACGGCCACGCCGGTTAGTATCTACCTGCGGTTGCGTGACGTGTTTCCGAATACCATACTTCTGGAAAGCTCCGATTACCACAGCAGGGAGAATTCGGTAAGTTATGTTTGCGCTGATCCTGTTGCGGGAATTATATTAAACCATGGGGTATTATCCACCTATTTCCCAGATGGACAGGCTGAAACTAAAGACTCTTTTGTACTTACTGAGGAAATACAAGCGTTTAAAGCTGCTTTCGACACCGAACCCCTACCAGACAAAAGGTATGTATCAAATGGATTGTTTGGCTACTTTACCTGGAATGCTGTTCCTTATTTTGAAGACATCAGTTTTACGGCAAAAACTCCGGAAGGTCTAGAGATCCCGGTCATGCAATATCACTTGTACAGATACATTATTGCTGTTGATCACTTCAGAAACGAAGTTACGCTGTTTAAGAATTCCTTCGATGGAGAGGAAGATCTGGACCTCGAAAAACTGGAGTATATCATTCAGAATAAGAACTTTCCGGAGTATAAATTCAATACCAAAGGCCCTGAAACTTCGAACTTCACGGATCCGCAGTTCATCGAAATGGTTGAAAAGCTTAAAAAGCACATCTTGCGGGGTGATGTGTTCCAGATTGTGCCGTCAAGATCTTTTACGCAGGGCTTCAGTGGCGACGAATTCAATGTGTACAGGTGTCTGCGCTCCATAAACCCATCGCCATATCTGTTCTATTTTGATTATGGCAACTTCAAGTTATTTGGCTCATCGCCTGAAGCACAAATAACTATTAAAAACAATATAGCTAACATCTATCCGATTGCCGGAACATTTAAGCGGACTGGAAACGATGAGGACGATGCAATTCTAGCTAAACAGCTTGAAGAAGATCCTAAAGAAAGTGCAGAACACGTGATGCTTGTAGACTTGGCGCGTAACGATTTAAGCAGACACTGTAAACAGGTCGAAGTTAAATCATTTAAAGAGGTGCAATATTATTCACACCTGATACATTTGGTGTCTAAAGTAAGCGGCACCATTCAGGAGGGCCAATCAGCAATTAAGGTTGTTGCGGACACTTATCCGGCTGGTACCCTAAGCGGTGCGCCAAAGTATAAGGCCATGCAGCTCATTGATCAGTATGAAGGGCTTGGAAGGAATTTCTATGCTGGCGCAATTGGTTATATGGGCTTTAATGAAGAATTTAATCATGCCATTATGATCCGGACCTTTATGGCGAAGAACAATAATTTATATTACCGTGCGGGCGCTGGAATTGTGGCAGATTCGGTTCCACAAAGCGAACTCAATGAAGTGAACAACAAAATAGCTGCATTGCGTAAAGCAATGGAGATGGCTAAGGACATTTAACATCTAAACAAATGAAAAAGAAAGTATTAATTATAGATAACTATGATTCCTTTACCTATAACCTGGTTCATTTGATCAATGAAGTTGGGGAGGAAGCGGAGGTTTGGAGAAATGATAAGTTTGAAATGGCGGATGTAGACAGATTTGATAAAATACTCCTATCTCCAGGTCCGGGTATTCCAGAAGAAGCAGGCCTTTTGCTTGAGCTGATCCGGACCTATGCGCCAACCAAGAGCATCTTCGGTGTATGCCTTGGCCAACAGGCTATCGCGGAGGCTTTCGGTGGTTCTTTATTGAACCTTGGGCGCCCGATGCATGGCATTGCCACGCCTATCTCCGTACTCGATCGGCAGGAGCTCATCTTCAAAGAACTGCCTGAGCATTTCAAGGTTGGCAGGTATCATTCCTGGGTAGTGAGCACCGAAAACCTTCCAGCATGTTTAGAGGTTACTGCATCAGATGAAAGCAAGCAAATCATGGCTTTAAGGCATACTGAGTTGGACGTGCGTGGTGTTCAGTTCCACCCGGAAAGCGTGTTAACGGAACACGGCAGACAAATGATGAAAAACTGGTTAGAGGCTTAACATGAATATTTTAGATAAAATAGTTCTTAGAAAAAAGGAGGAAGTAGCTTTCTCTAAAACACAGGTTTCCGTAGCTGATCTGGAGGCTAAGACTTTCTTTGGCCGTCAGACTTATTCGTTCAAAGACTTTCTTTTGGATCCCAAGCGCACTGGAATTATTGCCGAGTTCAAACGCCGCTCACCCTCTAAGGGTCTAATTAATGGGGCTTCTACGGTAGAAGAGGTGACCACTGGTTATGCAAAAGCGGGAGCATCGGCATTGTCAATCCTGACAGATACAGACTTTTTCGGTGGACATGCCCGGGATCTGGAAGCGGGAAGAGCGATGAACATCATCCCAATCCTGCGGAAGGATTTCATGATCGATGAATACCAGATTCTTGAGGCTAAAGCTATAGGAGCGGACATCATACTCTTGATCGCGGCTATCCTTAGTCCAAAGGAGATTGATACGCTAGCAAAGCTTGCCAAGAGCCTGGGCTTAAATGTACTATTAGAAGTACATAACCTGGAAGAGTTACAGAGAAGCCTGAATGTGAACGTTGACGCAATCGGTGTAAATAACAGAAATCTTGCGGATTTTACGGTAAATATTCAAACGTCTTTTGACCTGGTACATGAAATACCATCAGACTTCCTCAAGATTTCTGAAAGTGCAATAAGCAATCCGCTAACAATTGTGGAGTTAAGGAAAGCTGGCTTTAACGGCTTCCTGATTGGTGAGAATTTCATGAAGACAAGCGCCCCAGGGCAGGCTATGGAGCAATTTGTAAGTGAATTGATCTCGGTATAACTTTTGTATCTTTGTACTTTAATGGGAAAACAAAAAACTTATGATACCGCCGTTAAACAAGAACGGGCTGTTCTTGTCGGCGTAATCCGTCCAGGTGAAAAACCGGAGGAAACCAAAGAATATCTGGAAGAGCTCGCATTCCTTGTCGATACCGCAGGTGGAAAGGTGGAAGAAGTGTTCACACAGAAAATGCTTAAGCCCGACCGTGCAACTTTCGTAGGTACGGGTAAACTGGAAGAAATTAAAGGGTATGTAATATCTGAAGAGATCGACCTTGTCGTTTTTGATGATGAACTTTCGCCCTCACAGCTCCGAAATATTGAACGGGAGCTTCAAATAAAAGTACTCGATAGAAGTAACCTGATCCTGGATATATTTGCCGGCCGTGCACAGACTGCACAGGCAAAAACGCAGGTTGAGCTTGCACAGTTACAATACCTTTTACCTCGATTAACACGACTATGGACCCACTTGGAAAGACAAAAGGGTGGTATTGGTATGCGTGGTCCGGGGGAGAGCCAGATTGAGAGTGATAGAAGGATGATCCTAGACAAGATCTCGTTGCTTAAAAGCCGACTTAAACTGATCGACAGGCAAAATGAAACCCAGCGTAAGAACCGGGTTGAACTTATCAGAGTTGCTCTTGTTGGTTATACCAACGTTGGTAAATCGACAATCATGAACATGCTGTCTAAGTCAGAGGTATTTGCAGAAAATAAGCTTTTCGCTACGCTGGATACCACAGTGCGCAAGGTGGTTATAGAGAATCTTCCTTTTTTACTTTCAGATACCGTTGGTTTTATCCGTAAACTGCCGCATCACCTGGTTGAGTGTTTCAAATCTACGCTAGATGAAGTTCGCGAAGCCGATATCTTGATCCATGTTGTTGATGTTTCACATCCCAATTTTGAAGATCAAATCAATGTCGTTAACGAAACCTTGAAGGATTTAGGCGCAAGGGAAAAACCGACAATTGTTGTATTCAATAAGATCGACGCCTACGTTAGTCCGGAGGCTCCTCAGATGCATGAAGATGAAAAGGTAACCCTTACCCTCGAAGAGTTCAAAAATACCTGGATGGGGCAGCACAATGCGCCAGCCATATTCATTTCCGCCATACACAAAGAGAATTTAGAAGAATTCAAACAGCTATTGTACGATAAAGTACTGGCAATGCATGCCGAGCGGTATCCATACGACCAGCTGTTATTTTAATTAGCATATAAACCATAATCATGGAAAGTAAACGTCAACAGAAATTTGCAGGTCTTTTACAAGAAGAACTTGCAGCTGTTTTCCAGAAAGAAGGCGCAGCCTATTTACCAAATACACTGGTCACCATTACGAAAGTAAGGGTATCGCCAGACCTGGCTGTTGCCAAAGTATATTTAAGTTTCTTGAACACCAACAATACTACTTTATCTGTAAACACAGTTAATTCTCATGCCGGAGAAATCCGTTATAAGCTTGGATCACGAATTCGCCATCAGGCTAGGGTAGTGCCTACACTTACATTCTTTGTTGACGATACCAACGAGTATACGGAACACATGGATAAGATCTTTGACAAAATTGCAAGAGAGCGTAAGGACACCGAAACGGAGAACGATGACGCCAGTTCAGAAATTTGAGCAATACTTAGCTGATCCTGCAATCAAAATTTCCCCTGTTGTTGACTATGACAAAGAAAACGACAAGCTATTTGCATTTGATCTCACCAGCAACAATACAGAATTAACGCCGCAAGTACTGAGCGATACGGATGTTTTCAGTCGTTGGATCAGTGATAAACTGGCAGAAAAGAACTGTAAATACGGCATAGGTGGCTACAACGAGCACCGTACCATATATTCCAGAAGCACCTATTTTGATGGGGATGAAGAGCCAAGGCGCCTCCATCTTGGGCTCGACATTTGGGGCATCGCCGGCACACCTGTATATAATTTTTTCGACGCAGAAGTACATGGGTTTCAGTTTAACGATCATTTTGGTGATTATGGCAGCACGATCATCCTGAAGTACACGATTAAAGACCTCGTATTTTATGGCTTGTTCGGTCACCTGGATCTGGCAGCGCTTGAGGGCTTATCAAGAGGAATGCTCATTCCTTCAGGCAGGCATTTTGCCAATTTCGGGAACAAAGAAGAAAATGGATACTGGCCACCGCACCTGCACTTCCAGCTTATCTTTAATATGCAGGGAAAGGTTGGAGATTATCCTGGCGTATGTAAATATTCGGAACGGGCGGCCTATTTAAGCAATTGTCCGGATCCAAAGATCATACTTAAACATACATTCTAAAATTCACAATGCTTTATGCGTCTAACATTTAAACTCTTTGCGCTACTGGATCTGATCAGTATAGTATTTCTTGCTATGCAGATCTGGACAATCCTGACACACGTTTCTGATGTTAGAACAGATACCTTCTCGCTTGTCAAAATTACCCTTACCATCCTTATTTTCTTGTCCCTCTTCCTAACCACAGCTGGCCTTTATACGTTTAAGAAGTACGGGCTGATCACCTATTATATCCAGTTTCCTTTCCGCTTGTTCCTACTGGTATTTTCCATTGGATTCATTACGTTGTTACCAGAATTCTTTAACCTGGGTGATCAATTCTTTAGCTGGCTGTTCCGCCTTTGTGTTATGGCCGAATTCTTTCGCTTGTACTATACTATTCTGGCCTATAAGACCTTTATTCCCGCTAAACAATAATTTGAATGGCATCTGGAATAATGTGTGCACTGATTGTGTGCACTTTGCCCATGTACTCACCATCTACCTGAAAATGGGCTTGATGTTTGGATTTGATCGTTAGCTTTTGCGTCTTAAACAGCTCGATGTTTTCGGGGTTGAAAGGAAGGCTTGTGAATTTAAGTTTCAAAATCTCAAGTATAGAATAGTTCTTCACTAGGATGATCTCAAAAACATCATCATCCAACTTCCCCTCAGGATTAATCTTCACACCCGTTCCGTACATTGTCGCATTCGCAATAACAACCATTGCTGCTTCCGAGCAAATTTCTTCACCTTCAATACTAAAGGAAACTTCCATTTTGTGGTGATGCCAAATGGCCTGCCATGCTGCCTTTGCATAGGCCCACATACCCCGGTCTGGGAGACTGTCAAATTTCTTAATTACATAGGCATTAAATCCAATGTCGGAAAGGTGGATGCAGAGTTCCTTGTTCACCATAACTACGTGAATCTTTTTAGGCAGGCCGTTCACCGCCGTCGTCAAGGCTTCACTTACGTCTAGGGGGATGCCCAGCTCTTTTGCCATCCCATTTGCAGATCCCCCGGGGATAATCCCAATTGGAATGTTCGACTCCAGCTGGCACTGGGCCACAAGTTTTAGCGTCCCATCGCCGCCAATGGCAATAATCCGGTCTGGTGCGGATTCATTAATTTTCTTTTTTAAATCCTCCTCTTGAATGTTATCAGGCAACTCGTAGAGTTCGTAATTATGAGGAAGTCCGCTAAAATGCTCCGAGATTACCTCCTTATAATCGACGGCTCCATTTCCCGCGCCCTTGTTAAGTATGATTAAAAATTTTAACGCTAAAGACTCCGGCTCCATGCAATATTCTTTAATTTCACAAACAAGCAGATTAGAAGTCTGTTTTAATCTCAATGAATAATTCTGTAAGTATCAAGTTGTATCATGGTTACGGCCATAGCCATAATCTCGTAATTTATGGCAATGCCTTTAAATTTAGGGCTAAGATTACTCAGAATTACAGCAATAACCTGCTGGTAAACGTCGTGTATCTGCTAAAACTCTTTATCTTAAAACCTTACCCTTTTTTAAAAGTACGGCTCCAATTTCAGGATCAGATCCTGACTCAGGTTGCCGAATATGACGGGTTCTTTAAATTCGAGTGGGATGCTGGCAAAGAGCTTACTACAGGCTGGCACGAGGTGAAGGTAGAGGCTCTTGATGTTGATGAAACGGTTCTTGCCGATTGTACCGGCACGGTCTATATTCCCCACAGCACCCAGTACGCCTTTGTCTCTGATGTGGATGATACGATTATGGTTTCTCATTCTGCAACAGTACTTAAAAGGCTGAGGGAGTTGTTTATTAAGAATCCTCGTACTAGAAAAACCTTCCCGGGTACCCAACTTCATTATTCTTTATTGGCGCTTTCTCATACCACGGTAGACAAGCCAAACCCTTTCTTTTACGTTTCCAGCTCAGAATGGAACTTGTATGATTACCTGGTGGAAACCTTTCGTTTTAATAACCTTCCCGAAGGGGTTTTTCTACTTAACCAAATAAAGATGTGGACCAACCTTATCCGTACGGGCAAAACCGGTCATGAAGGCAAATTGCTGCGGGTAATGCGCATAATTAGTGCTTTCCCCCACCAGAGGTTTGTTTTCTTCGGCGACAACTCTCAACAGGATCCGAACATTTATGCGACCATTGCCGCCAAGTATCCGGAGAAGGTCGAAGCGGTTTATATCCGAAACATCGTACCGGCAAATGCAGAAAAAACGAAAGAAACGCTCAATACGATTCGAACATTGGGCATCAAAACTTGCCTCTTCCGCAACAGTTCAGAAGCGATCACACATTCTCGCACCATTGGGCTAATCGCTCCTTTAGAAGAAATCGAAGGTTTAGAAAACGTCATTTAGATGGATTGTGTAATATTGCTTAATGGTTTTTAGACTACTTGATGATGAGATTGTGTTTCCTGAACCTGCCTTTGCAGATGAGGATGGCTTGCTTGCTGTAGGCGGCGACCTAAGCCCGGAGCGCTTGCTCTTAGCTTATCAAAGTGGTATTTTTCCATGGTTCAGTGATGACGATCCTATTCTTTGGTTTGCTCCGCATGAGCGCTGTGTTGTGTTTCCTGAGCATGTTAAGGTAAGCAAGAGCATGGCTAAGGTGTTGAAATCCGGTACATTTAAGATCAGTAGGAACCAGGCCTTTAAGCAGGTCATCGAAAACTGCTCAGCGGTTTTCCGCAAGGATCAGGATGGTACCTGGATAACCAGCGCAATGAGAAAAGCCTATATCCGTCTCCATGAACTTGGTATTGCACATAGTTTTGAGGTTTGGCACAATGAAGTGCTGGTTGGTGGCTTATATGGGAATATTGTCGGAAAAGTATTCTGTGGTGAAAGCATGTTTAGCTTAATGACTAATGCCTCGAAAGCAGCATTCATCTGCCTTTGCCGTACACAGGAGTTTGACCTCATCGATTGTCAGATGCCAAATGACCACTTGATGAGTCTGGGCGCAGAAATGATCCCCAGAGCACAGTACATGGAAATCTTGAACCGAAAATAATTACTCCAGCATTTCCCGGATGTCAGCCTTCGTAAGCGACTTAAAGAAGCTTTCTTCAGTGGTGATCAGAGAGCTCGCCAGTCGCTTTTTTCTATTTTGCAAGGCAAGTATTTTCTCCTCCACGGTATCCTTTGCTATGAATTTATAAATGAAAACCTTCTTATCCTGCCCAATCCTGTGACTTCTGTCTATTGCCTGTTGTTCTACGGCCGGATTCCACCATGGATCCAAAATAAACACATAGTCTGCTTGAGTAAGATTTAAGCCAACGCCTCCAGCCTTTATAGAGATTAGAAATACTTTAAGGTCTGGATTATTCTGGAAGTCGGCTACAGTTTCCCCTCTGTTTTTCGTTGCCCCATCCAGATATGCGTAAGGAATGTGTTTGTTGTCAAACTCTGTGCGGAAAATATTCAGATGCTTTACAAACTGAGAGAAGATCAATACTTTATGGCCACCTTTTAAAACATTATCCAATGCGTGGATCACGTTCTTGAACTTGCCGGAATCCGAATCGTATTCCTCGTCGATCATAAAGGGGTGATTGGCAAGTTGCCTCAATGCAGTTAAGCCCTGCAAGATTTGCACCTGCTTCTTATTGTAACTGCCATCATCCATGCTGCTTAACAGATCATTCCGGTATGCAGACTTTGTTTTCTCATAATATGCCGCTTGGTCTTCGGTCATATCACAATAGAAGATCTGCTCGGTCTTCGGCGGCAATTCCTCAGCAACCTGTTCTTTGGTTCTTCTGAGCACAAAAGGTTTTATAATAGACTGCAGTTTACGTGCTTTTTCCTCGTCTTTTTTCTTCTCAATGGCCTGTACATACTCCTCATTAAAGAAGGATTGTGTACCAAGCAGTCCGGGATTCAGGAAGGTAAGCTGGGTCCATAGGTCGCTTACTGAATTCTCTACAGGAGTTCCACTTAGAATAAGCTTATGCCTCGACTTAAGGGATCGAACGGCTTTAAACGACTTAGATGCCGGATTTTTAATGTTCTGACTCTCGTCTAGTATAATGTAATTGAAGTAAAAATCATTGATGATTTCTGTATCGATGCGGGTAATACCGTAGGTGGTAATGATGATGTCGTAGTCGATAAAATGACTCACATCTTTGATCCTGGTACCGCCTGTATGTGCAAGAATTTTTAGCTGCGGTGTAAACTTCTTAGCTTCATTTTGCCAGTTGTAAATCAATGATGTTGGCATGATGATCAGAGAGGTACTTCGGGTTGCAGATGCAGCATCTTCCTCCTTAATCTTCTGCAGCATCGCAAGCGTTTGAATGGTTTTACCTAAACCCATGTCATCAGCGAGGCATCCGCCAAAACTATATTCCCTCAAAAAGCTGAACCAGTTGTACCCGGCTTTCTGGTAGCTTCTTAGGTGACCTTTAAAATGAACGGGCATTGGAATATCGCCGATATCCTCGAAATCACTTAAACGTTCCAGTTTGCGGCTAAGCGTAATGTGCGCTATGCTATCTTCCGAAAGGTCATTGATTAAGCCAATATGATGCTTGTGCAGTTTCAATGATTTGCCCGAGCTAGAGAAATTAAATAAACTTCCGTACTGCGTAAACCACTTTTCAGGGATTATCGCAATGGAGCCGTCCGGAAGCAGGAACTCGCGTTTTTTATGCAGGATATGCTGACGTAATGCAATAAAAGGAATCGGAAATGGTCCGAAGTAAACAATGGCATTGATGTCAAACCAGTCGTTTTGCTCCTTTATTTCGAAGTCGATATGATTTGAAGCAATCAAAAACTTCTTGGCGCCAGATTCCTGCTCAATTTGAAAGCCTTTTTCCTCCAATTCTGCCAGGTGTTCGTTTGCCCAGTTTAGTATTCCATAAGTAGAGTCTTCGTCTGCAGATGATAATTCCAGGTTATAGAACAGGGCGCTTACCTTTTTAAGACCCATTTTCAACAGTTCCGCAAATTTGGCCTTTTCCCAATCGGTGTCCCGTTTGATGCGGATAAACGTGTACTGCTCCTCCTCTTGGTTTACCCGGACAGTAACTTTCTGACCATCACCCATACCAAAAGCATAGTTTCCGTAGCGAAAACAAAGCTGAGTCTGTGAAATACCTTCCTCGATAAAGATCACCTTGAGCACGGGTGTCGGCAGGTGTTTTTCGGTAATAATTTCAAAGCCTTCTGCATACACATGGTATTTCTCTATAAGTGGTGCAACAAACTTTTCGAAATAGGCTTGTTCTGCAGATTTAGGAATGGTTATGTAGCGCTTGTTCAAAAAAGGTTGCAATTTCTTTCCTTCCATCTGCTGTTCAAAGAAGTACAGAATATCGTCTAGTAACAACCATGCAGGTTGATTACTGATCAGCTGCGCATCTTTAAACATGAAGTCGATTCTGGAACCCTTATATTTTATAGTAGGGAAGTACCGGGTCTCTATTTCATTTCTTCTAAAATGAAACAGTATTGTTGCCGGTTCTGAGGCAATGCTGAGTTTCTTTTCTACGGGCCAGCCATCTTTTCCCATTAAGAATAGGGATTTGCATACCTCAGGTGTATTCAGAACTTCGTGCAGTCTTTTTTCGATTCTCGGGCGAACCTTATCGTAAAACTTCTCCTCGAATACTTTACTAAAGAATTCAAAAGGCCGAACCGGCTTTTTATGATACTTTTTAATGATGTGGTCTTGTTCAGTCTCATCCAGAATCTTGATCATCTTCAAGTCTATCTCTGTAAGATGTTTACTGAATTCTTTGGCTGTATGGCTAAAGATCCGTTGGTAAGTTAAAGAGAAATCGCCATGTGGATTAAGTTGTACCATGTGTGGCTCAATCAAATAGCCCAAAAAATCATGCTTACAGACAGCATATACTATTTTACAGGGTTTGGAGCTATCGACGCGTAACATGGGCTAAAAGTTGAAAACAAGAAAAGGTAAGCACATAAAATCCTTAAACATACACCAATTTGGGTTCCCATCAAAAAGTTGAAAGCTTCCAGTAATAATTTTTACAGCGCATTGGTCGAAAGAATACAGGTTTTCGTCGAGGATTACATGTTCATGGTCTAAATAATGAAATAGCCATGAAACGTTCTTTGCAGGACTGCGTCTTAATACCAAACAATGCAAAACTTATAAATAACTGATTTACAATATACAAAAAATAAAAATTATGAAAACTCCCCTTAAAACCCTTTTCGCTGTAATTCTTGGATGTGTTATCATTGCGAACGTTAGTACTGTACAAGCGACAGAAACCAACAAAAACTTCACAACCATCTCATCGGTAAAAAGCATCTCTAAGATTGTTGTTACTGGTAATGTGAAACTCATCCTAATCCAGGCGAGCAAAGAAAGTGTCAACGTTTATGACAACTATTATGGAAAGAATGCGCTGGTGCAACAACAAGGAAATACGTTAAGGATCAGCTCCTTTGAAAAATCTCCACTTTCTGTTGTTGTCTTTGTAAATAACCTTGATGCAATAACTGCTTCCAACGAGTCGACCGTGAAAACCGTAGGTAAATTCCACCTGTTAAATTTGAAAGTGACATTACAAGATCAAGCATCAGCTGATATTGATGCCAACATGCTAAGCTTATTCACCTCTGTAAAAGACAAAGCAGACCTTAAATTATGTGGTTCTGCAGATAGCCATATTGTTGTAATGTCTGATTTGGGAAGTTTGAATATGGACAAGTTCGTATCAAATGATACATCAATCTCAACAGCAAGTTCAACTTCATACGCAGCAAGATAACAAATAGAGAGAGCGGAAATCCGAAGCGATTAGCGAAGGTGTAGCATGGGAAATGATACACCTTTTTTTGTGGAATAACAATTTGGAAAGCTTGCCTGCATCGTGTTAACAGCATGCAGGCAAGTTCAAATTAAACAGGCCCGAAACAAGGCGCAAACAGGGATCAAACAGGGCCTAAACAGGGCTATTTGCCCTGGATGGGGCGAGGTATAGGCCTGGTTGCTGTTTGTTTCATAGCAAGCTGTTTCCTGGTTTATAAGTCGAACTTAATACCCTGAGCTAAAGGAAGTGTATTGGAGTAGTTTATTGTGTTGGTTTGTCTGCGCATATAACCTTTCCAGGCGTCAGAGCCACTTTCTCGACCGCCACCTGTTTCTTTTTCACCACCAAAGGCGCCGCCTATTTCCGCGCCGGAAGTGCCAATATTAACATTGGCTATTCCGCAGTCAGATCCTGAAGCACTGAGGAACTGCTCTGCTTCACGCAGGTTCAAGGTCATGATTGCCGAGGACAAGCCTTGAGGTACGCCGTTTTGAAGTGCAATCGCTTCATCCAGGGTTTTATATTTTATTAGGTACAAGATGGGAGCAAAGGTCTCCTCCTGCACGATATCATAGTGATTCTCAACTTCTGCAACACAAGGCTGAACATAACACCCAGAGGCGAATGCCTCACCGCTTAGCACGGCACCTTTCACGATAAAGTTTGCACCTTCATGTTCTCCTCTCGCAATTGCTGTTGTATACGTTTCCACTGCAGCGGTATCTATCAATGGACCAACGTGGTTATTTTCATTCAGTGGATTGCCAATGCGCAACTGACCGTATGCTTTTACCAGCTTCGTTTTGAAATCTTCGTAGATATCTTCCTGAACAATGAGTCGCCTGGTTGACGTACAACGTTGCCCTGCAGTCCCAACAGCGCCAAATACCGCTCCAATGATCGACATGTCTAAATCAGCGTCTTTTGAAATGATAATGGAATTGTTTCCACCAAGTTCCAGGATGCTGCGGCCAAAGCGGTTCGCTACGGCGGCAGCTACAATCCGGCCGATGCGTGTAGAACCTGTAAAAGATACAAGACCAATTCGTTTGTCATTGTTCATCAGGTCGCCAACAGCGTTTCCTATAAGTAGGTTGCTTATACCTTCAGGCATGTTGTTGTCTTGTAATACTTTTGCCAGTATATGCTGACAGGCGATTGCACACAAAGGCGTTTTTGAAGAAGGTTTCCAGATGCATACATTGC
>JAQBOT010000141.1 GCA_028287885.1 Pedobacter sp. | reverse complement strand
ATCTCCGGACGCAACTGCGCTTGATTAAACCAGTTGTATACTGAGCGTCTATTAATATTTAATAAACGTGCCACATCACTTATTGAATTTCCATTTCTTCTTATTGCCCGCTCAAGAATTTGTCCATAATGCTTACTCATAGTTTCATTCGCTTTAGTCTTTTGTCAATTATATTTTGTGTCACCTGGTTCCTGCTGTTCCAGGATTGGCGTTCCACATTCTTATACGCCAGGCTTGCTATTAGAACAAAATCCATTCCTGAATTTGTCGTTTTCACTCCTAGAAATAAAGATTTTATTAGTTGTTTTAAATTAAGTTGAGCTTAATGGCTGAGAATCAGGTATGATAGTGATCCTTTTTTTTGGTAAAAAAGATATTCCTTACAGGAATGCTCAAAAAATGTTATCAGGCAATGCTGGAAATTGTCGAAAAACTGGGCAGTTTTTAAAAGTTATCGTCATCGCGATCAACTTCTTTAGCATTGAAGTAAATGCTTAAACAGGAAAACACGGCCAATACCAGAAGGATTACAAGTGCAATTATCACGAGGTCAATAATTAGATGCTTAACAAATATGCATAACAATTGTGACATATTGTAAAACATTTTAATGCGTATTCTCATATCTGCACAAAAAACATGTGGCATAAGTCCACACATTAACTCTAAGTATTAGCAATTCTCATTAAACCAGCTGTTTAGCGTTATGTATTTAATTTATTGTAATTTATCGAGTGGCTTAAATGCGCAACTGTTATTTTTCGCTGTAATCATATTTACACCTGTCTCTTTCGTAAAACCGCTCAATTACTGCGGTTTTAGTCTATGCGTAGTAATCGAATAACTTACATTATTGTACGCTTTTCCAAAAGCTTGTGCTGAGTATCTAACCCTTAATCGTTGTTCAAAAATCCCGGGGTCGAAGGTAGGAAATGCTTCTATGGTGCCTATCGATCTCTCTTCTTAAGGTTTGACAAAAAATGTTATCCTATTTATAGAAATGTTACAAAAAACACATGCATCTTTAAGGAAATCCTGCTTGCTTTGAGTAAGATGCTTTTAACCAGGCATTACTCGTCGACAAAGCTAAGATTTAGATCCTAGTTTAAAGTGTGACCAAATGTAGTTTTTGAAGATAAGCTGCCTAACAAAAACATGAAGAACCAATATAGAGTAAATTGCCTTTTGCTGTTGCTATTGTTGTGCAGCCGGGCTTTCGCACAAAGCAGCTTTGCACCAGTGCTATTTAATTCAGACTGGAAGTTCCACAAGGGAGATGTGCCCAATGGGGAAAAGGCAGACTTGAACATGGGGGACTGGCGCGACGTCTCTTTGCCACATGACTGGAGCATTGAAGGCCCTTTTTCCAGTGAATGGGCCAGTGCAACAGGCTTTCTGCCTAGTGGGATCGGCTGGTACCAGAAAACCTTTACTACACAAGCCGACTGGAACAAGAAAAACTTGTACATCTATTTCGATGGAGTATACAAGAACAGCACGGTGTGGTTGAATGGCCATCTTCTCGGCAACAGGCCCAATGGCTTTATCCCATTCGAATATGAGCTCAGCAAATACTTAAATACAAAAGGAGAAAACGTTCTCACTGTAAAAGTTGATCACAGCCAATTTGCAGATTCCAGGTGGTACACCGGTTCGGGAATATACCGCAATGTTTATCTAATTGCCAAAGAACCGCTGCACATCAGAAAATGGGGCGTCGAATTTACCACATCTGCAGTAAGTGCTACGTCGGCACATGCCCGGGTTAAAATTCGCATCCAAAATAGCAATCCCGCTCCGACAATAACATCTACTACCCCAAGGGTATCCATTTCAGATGGAACACCAACTAAAGTCCTGGGAACACCTACAACAGGCCGGGGAACGGCATCTGCTGCGCATGCCACTGCATATGCTTTGCAAGCATCTATAGAAGCCAAATTACTTGATGCCAATGGGAAAGTAGTTGCAAGCGCAACAAAGCCAGTTCAAGTCACAGACTCTGCGCAAACCGAGCTTTCTTTCACACTAGAATCACCGCAACTCTGGTCAGTAGATCAGCCTAACCTTTACAAATTGCAGGTCAGTGTGCTCAACAAGGGTAAGATTACAGACCAATGGACCGAGAACGTAGGCATACGAGATATCCGCTTTGACGCAGATCAAGGATTCTTCCTTAACGGAAAGAACATGAAACTTAAGGGCGTTTGTATCCACGATGATGCCGGCGCGCTTGGCGTTGCTGTGCCCGAAGGTGTTTGGCGCCGCCGACTGGCAGAGCTCAAAGAGGTTGGATGCAGCTCCCTGCGCCTAAGTCACAATCCACATGCAGATTACCTATATCGCCTGTGCGATGAAATGGGATTCTTGGTGATGGATGAAGCTTTCGACGAATGGGAATACGGCAAAAACAAGTGGGTTCAGGGCTGGAACGTTGGTACACCAAGCAAAGATGGCTACAGCCAATATTTCAATGATTGGTCCTCACGGGATGTTTCAGATATGGTCCTGCGCAACTATAACCATCCTTCCATATTCATGTGGAGCATTGGCAACGAAATCGACTACCCGAATGATCCATATTCGAGTGAAGTCTTGAACACGGGTCGCAATCCCCAAATCTATGGTAGAGGTTACCTCGCGGATCATCCGCCGGTAAGCCGTTTATCTGAGATCTCCAAACGACTGGTTAAAGTTGTGAAAGACCTCGACACGTCCAGACCGGTTACTGCTGCGCTCGCCGGCGTCGTTATGTCAAACACCACCAGCTACCCTGAAAACTTAGATGTTGTAGGCTACAACTATCAGGAATACCGCTATACCGATGATCATAAAGAACATCCAAAACGGATCATTTATGGCAGTGAGAACGGCATGCAACTTAGTTACTGGAACGCGGTAGACAGCAATGCCTACATCTCCGGACAATACCTCTGGACCGGCATCGACTACCTTGGTGAAGCAGGCCGCTGGCCCGAACGCAGCAACGGCGCAGGTTTGCTTGACCTTGCTGGCTTCCGAAAACCGGAGTTCTTTTTTAGACAAAGCCTGTGGTCACACAAACCGATGATCTACATCGGTACCACTACCGTACCAAAAACAGAAGATAAAGGCATCTGGAGCCACAAACGAGCAGATCACAACTGGAATTGGAAAACCGGCGATAAAGTGCGCGTAAATTGTTTCACAAACTGCAGCGAAGCAGAACTCTTCCTCAACGGCAAATCCCTGGGCAGGAAGTCGCAAGACAACACCAGGGTAATCTATTGGGATATTGATTATGTTCCCGGTGAGCTTAGCGCAAAAGGCTACAATCAGCAGCAGCAAGCGGCATCAGACCAAATTAAAACAGCTGGGCCTGCTTACGCAATCCGTGCCAACATAGAAAATGAACTTTCGAAAACAAGAGCTGGTCTTTACCAAGTCGTTGTGCAGCTTGTTGATCAAGCCGGAAACCCCGTGTACAATTCTGAGAATGAAATTACAGTATCCATCGACGGTAAGGCTACCTTACTTGGCCTGGAAAGTGGAAGCGCCCTTAGCCATGAAGATTATAAGTCAAACAAGAGAAAAGTTTTGAATGGTAAACTGCTTGCATACATTCAACTCCCAATCAAAGGCTCAAATGTAAAGGTCACTTTTAAGGCTGCAGGATTAAACAATAAAACTATAAACCTAGATTAAAGAATTAAACTATTAACCTAGAGTAAAGAAAAAAACTATAAACCTAAATGATTAATAAAATGGTCTTTAAAGCCAAAAACTACCTGTTTCTGCT
>JAQBOT010000123.1 GCA_028287885.1 Pedobacter sp. | reverse complement strand
TCATCTCGTCTGCACTAACACTTTTCAGCAAATAGCCGGAAGCACCTTCAACGAAAGCCTGCGAAACATATTTCTCATTATCATGCATGGATAAAATCACAACGCGGATGTCCGGATTAATGGCTTTTACCTCTTTAATAAGCGATATTCCATCAAGTTCAGGCATGTTAATATCGGCCAATATAACATCGATGGACGGATTTTTAGCGACGTAGTCTAATGCCTCCCTTCCATTCGTAGCTTCTCCGGCAACATTGATCTCTTTATCTGATGCCAATAACATCTTAATGCCATTTCGAACAATGTTGTGATCTTCTGCCAATAGTACTTGTATCATTTTTAGTGTTTTTATTTCTAATTGAATATATTAAAATGAATTTGTTAACCAACTATTCCATCAATTTCATTTGCCTGTTTTATCTTTATTGTTATAGTGGTTCCTTTATCGGAACTCTCAACATTCATGTTGCCATTTAATAAAAATATTCGGTTCATTATACTTCTTAAGCCCGAGCCCTTTATCAATTCCTTATTAACATTGTAATCAAAGCCTTTACCATTGTCAGAAAACACAAGTTTCACAGAATCCTCTTCGGAAAATATCTTAATTTCTGCAACGGAAGCCTCGGCATGTTTAATGCAGTTGTTTATTAACTCTTGTATAATTCTAAAAAGGTATAATTGTTTGTCTTCATCAAAGAAATTAAGGTCAGTCTCAATTTTCGTTCGGATATTGAAGCCAGGAACGCTTAAACGATGAGCCATTTCTTGTATTCCTGCAATAAATCCGAAGTCACGCAGCACCGAAGGCGTTAGTTCGTAAGAGATTTCACGTGTTTCCTGAATAGCCTGATCAAGAAGTTTATTTACGTTTCCAAACTGAACATTCCCCGGATTGGACCTTTGAATAGTTTGAAGATTTAGCCTGATGCCATATAATATCTGACATATGCTATCGTGTAGGGCGATGCTTATTCGGCTTCGCTCTTTCTCCTGTGCAATAAGGGTTGCAGAAAGAATGAGCCGTTCCCGTTCTCTACGAGCTGCCTCGGCATCCCGTTCAAGCCGTTTCCGCTCCGTTATGTCCATAAGAATTCCTGCGAAGTAGTTCCTTGCCTGGAAACTTTGAATTTCCTGACCTTGGACGTACAAGACTTTCAAGGTGCCATCTTTGGTTCTGATTTTGAACTCAAGGTCAATTCTAACACCGTTTTTAGCTGCATTAACAAAGCTTTGTCTGGCGATGGCTTGATCATCTAGGTGAATAAGTTCGATGAAACTCTTAATCTTTCCATCAAACTCCCATGGCTGTATCTGAAAGATCTGGCAACTGAATTCATCAAGAAAAATCAGGTTTTCATCAACGTGCATGCTCCAGGTACCGGTTGACGATGCCTTCAAAGTCATAGTTAAGCGTTCACTTGTATCCATCAACTTCTGCTGGGCATTCTTGCTTTCGGTAATATCAACAACAGTAATATAAAACTGGGATTTGTCTGTGAAAACATTTGTTATAGAAACGCCTTCTATTCGCGCATAGAAATCCACATTGTTAAAAGACAACTTGATCTCAAGAAATTGCCTGTTGGCGTTTGTTTGAATCGTTTGTAGGAAGTTATAAAAAGCTTCGACATGTTCTGCTGCAATGAACGTTTGAAAGTTCTTACCTAGTAAGTTGTTCTTGGAGACATTAAAAAGTTCAGCACCGGTTTGATTTGCTTCGTCCACAGTACCATGATCATCAAGGATGAAATATCCTACAGGAGCCTGATTGAAAAACCCGGATAGCTTAGCCCGTTCCTCTTCCAACATTCTGTAAGATGCTTTAAGCTCAACATTTTGCATCTCGAGCTCCATCTGAAAGATCTGAAGTTCGTTAAGCAAAACAGAGATTTCTTGGTCGCTTATGTTGCTGTCTGCCGAAGTATTTATTGGCTTCGACGACTCTCTCCGCGATTGCAAGAGCGCGACAATTTTTTCACGACTATATGTCTCTGTGATATTCAATGGAAGTTGCTTAAGAGCCGATTTTAAAGTACAAATTTGATAGGGATGTTCTGCAATATTTAAAAAAGTTTAGAAACGAAAAAGAAAGCTCCTTTTGAACTTACCGTACATTAAACCGTCGCGTTTCCTATTTCTATCTTTCAAACTTACAAAAAATAAAATATTAAACTAAAAGCAAGAAAGATTTGCGCAGGCAGACAGATTCCGCACTCTTTCAATTAAAAAGTGTCGCAAGCGGAATTGGGATTTATACCCGTATTTATACGTGTTGGAGCACGTGTAGTTATTGCTTACTCAGCATATGTGTTGACAAGACATTTTGGAACCAATACTAACTCTCATACTTTGCCTGCATATTTCTCTTTAGATATATGTTTCTCAGCGGAATAGAACGGTCAATATTCTTATTAGATGCAGCTTTTGTAAACTGATTTTTCAGGCCTTTTGTCAATAAGACATATTCATAAATGTCAATCATCTGTTCCGCAACTTTTTTCCAGGTAAAAGTGGAGTAAACATGTCTGACGGAATCTCTGCTCATTTGTTCTAACAGTGCTTTATTCTTTATAACCAATTTAATTCTGTCTGCTAAAAGCTCTGGTGCCTTAGGTGGAATTATAAAGCCCGTCTTTCCATCAACAACTGCAAACTTAATGGCTCCTACTTCCGAACCTATCACGGGTGTACCGCAAGCCATTGCCTCCAATGGAGTTATTCCTAGTCCATCAAATAGCGGGGTGTTAACAAACAAGTCGGCAGCTGCATAATAGTATTGCAACTTTGCAACATCCGGTCTTTCATCGAAGCTAACCTGACTTGCAAGCCCAAGATCCTCAGCAAGTAACTTTAACCTTTTTAATTCATCGGTATTTATTGGATCTTCGCTATCATTTAGTGCATCAAGCACGATAAGTCGAATGTTCTGCTTACCAGCATCCAGCAAGGCCATGGACTTTATCACATTGTCTATTCCTCTGTGAGGAGCAATACAGCCCATTTGAAGTAGAATCTTATCACCGACATTTAAATTCAAAATTATTCGGGCCTCTGCCCTGTCTATTGGGAAAAATCGGTTTGGATTGAAACCGTATGGGATGATAAAGGTTTTCTTTGAACTCGCTTTATAGTACTGGATGAGGTCTGCTTTGTCTTGTGGACATTCAACTACAATTGCGTCTGCCTTCTTTATGATTTGTTGTTCGATTTTAATGCGTGCCTCTGATATCACTTCAACTTGAAGATTTTTCATTCTTACCTGTCCAAGTTCATGGAATGTAAACACAAAAGGAACTTTTAGCTTTCTTTTAAGTTCGATTGCAACAAGCCCCACAGTGTAATAATTCGCATGAATAAGGTTATAAATCACCTTTTCTTTAGAGACAAAATCTTCAATTTCTGTGCAATAAATATCAATGAATTTGTGATCCGGCTCTTTCACCCTAGGCTGAGCGGCATTAGCCCGGATTTGAATAACCCTAACCTTCGCGTTTATCTGTGTGATCTTAGGCTGCGCCGGGTCGATCATGCAGGTAAAAACATCGACCTGCCAGCCATTCTCTGCAAGTTGAGTGATCATCTCGGAAACATAAGCATGCTGCCCGGTTTCGTTACGATTACCCTGGTGATCAAGCAAGGATGTATATTCCGTAAGGCAGGCAATTCTCTTTTTCATACCGCTCCGTCTAATTATAGTTCATTTGAAACGCGCTTATCTGGAGGCGGTTAAGCTTCCATTTTTTAATAACGTTATGAAATAGTTTCCATAAACAACAACCCAGCAGCAGTGGCTTAAATGATTTTTCCCCTAAGAAACTGGGTTTAACGCGCATAAAGAGATTAGCAAGTATCTTTCATCAACCAAAAACACGTACAATTACGTATCAAAACACGTAGTTAATTTAGAGAAAAGGAAAGCAAAAAGATGTGTAATTAAGTAAAGCTGAGCAGTCTTTTAACGAACTAACAATCGTATAAGTGAGCAAGGGTCTTATCTGTGAGAAGCATTCTATGACTTAAGATACCTTTTTCAACTTACAATCGGGAGAACTTCATATTAGCTATACTTGCACAAATTTGCATTGATGTTTGCAAACTGTAACATTACTTATGTGAAATGTGTTCGGCCTTTAATCCCGGTACTACTTAGTATTTCCAGAAGGACTTACCTGGAAAACTACTATGATATATGGAATGATGAGGTATTTCTTACCTAGAAAAATTCTATGATGAAGAAAGTTACTTGCGGGAGTTGGAGAAGCCGGCAGTAGTTCAAGATTTAGCGTACAAACTATTATATTGTAAATACTATAGCGTCATGAAATGAGCTAAAAAAAGACACTAAACTGAAAGCCCCTTAACGGAATAAAGTAAGCTATTTATTAAGCATTAAAAATAGACTATCTATAACTCAAGAATCTCATAAGTGATTCACGATATGATTAATTTTTAAAGACAGCTTTTTCGCACCTGCCCAATTCAAATGGTCGGCGTCGTAGAAGTCTGCATCTAAGAACGACTTATCGTCCAACAAATTCACATATTTTACTCCATATGCATCCTTCAACTTTTTTACCTCGGACAAGGTTTTTCCTATTTGGGCCTGACTTACATTGTCGTAATAATACTTACATGCCGGGCTGGTAAAAAAGACAACATCAATGTTCCGGGCCTTCGCAAACTTGATGATGTTTGTTAAGGTACGTACATTGTCGGCTAACAAATTATAGTTCTTAACGGTATGCCTGCTCAAGGCAACCCTTGCTGTTTTCTGTAGATCTTTGTGGCCTTTATATGCGTTCCCCCAGCCTAAAGCCTCGGTGGTAATAAGGCTATTCTTAAATATGTAATAGGATGTCAATCTGGTTAAATTAGATTTAAATCTAGTGCTCAATAACTCTGTATTGGTAGCTATGTCACTTGAGACATTCATATCATAGTACAGGTTGTAATTTTTGCGCCGCCAAAGATCGCTGCCAATATCTAGATTTTTATAGAGGGTAAAGTAGTCGATCGGTATGACTATTTGCGTTAGGTGAGTCCAGTGGTTCTCATATTTTTTTAAAATATAGTAATCGTAATTCAGAGATTGAGAAACGCTTGCTGCATTGAAGCTATTTGTCGTCAAAAACTTAGGATCTACACCGTAAAACGAATGCGAGTTCCCTAAAATTAAAGTTTGAACATTACTCGCGTTATGGTCTAGGTACGCTTTCTTCAGTTTGTAGTCGTTCGGAATTCTTCTCAGTAAAGCTTCAACTATAAACCCTAGAAATACAATTGGCAAAAGGAAGGCTAGCGTGTGCGTAACAAATTTCTTCATAGCTAAAATTGGAAGTAGATAAATTGCTGTTCTTTCCCTGCGAAATAGAAGATCATAAACACGATTGCGTAATAGGCAACCCAGCGTACGGGTTTGAACCATTGCAGTCCAACTTTTTCAAGTGCATAATTTTGCTCTCGTCCTATCCACTCAACAAGGACAAAAATTGCAATTAAGAGTAGTAAATCTTTAGGAGCAACTGAAGGAGCAGTAAACAAGGATCTTGAGAAAATCCCAGCAATGAAGCTTAAGGCATGACCCAGGCTTTCTGCACGGAAGAATATCCAGGCGAAAACTGTTAAAGAAAAGGTTGTGATCATCGCAAAAAGTTCTCTTATGTTCGGGAGAACTAAACCTCTTGCAATTGTATCAAGATTTTTTCTATTCGTCTTAAATACGATTGAGGGCATGATAAACAATGCATTTAGAAAGCCCCAGGCAATAAATGTCCAATTTGCTCCATGCCAAAAACCACTCACAATAAATATTATAAAAGTGTTTCTGATCTTGGTCCACATGCCGCCTTTGCTTCCTCCTAATGGTATGTATAAGTAATCACGGAACCAACTTGACAATGATATATGCCAGCGGCGCCAGAACTCGGCAATGTCCCTGGAAAAGTATGGGAACGCAAAATTCTTTAGCAGCTCTATTCCAAACAGTCTTGCGGTGCCCAATGCAATGTCAGAGTATCCCGAGAAGTCACAATAGATTTGAAAGCTGAAAAACACCGCTCCAAGCACCAGGGTACTACCCGAATATTCACTTGAATTGTTGAAGATCATATCTGCGTAAAACGCGCACTGATCTGCTATCACTACTTTTTTAAACAGACCCCACAATATTTGTCGTAAACCGTCCACAGTTTTCGAGGAGTCAAATACCCTTTCCCTTTTTATTTGAGGCAGCAAGTGGGTTGCTCTTTCGATTGGCCCCGCGACCAGAAGCGGAAAGAAACTAACAAATACAGAATAGTCTATGAAGTTTTTTTCTGGCTTGATCCTGTCTTTATAGATATCAATAACATAGGAGAGCCCGTGGAACGTATAAAAGGAGATACCAATTGGCAATATGACCTTCAGGGTCCATGGGTTAACTTGAAAGCCAAGGTTTGATATTCCAGATGCAAAGGAATGAGCAAAGAAATTGTAATATTTGAATATGCCAAGCAGTCCGATATTTACAGAAATGCTTAACCAAAACCAAAACTGTCTACGCTGTTTTGTTTGTGCCTCTGACATTTTGATACCGGTAAAGTAATCAAGAGCGGTGGAGAAGATTAGCAGGAACACAAACCTCCAATCCCAGCAAGCGTAAAAGAAATAGCTTGAAATTAAGAGTAATGCATTCTGAGTTTTATAATTCTTTTTGGCTAAGAACCAGTAAACACAAAAGACTATCGGTAAGAATAAAGCAAAATTAAGTGAATTGAAGAGCATTAACTAAATGAATTATAACTTTAATATAAGTATATTCCTCAAGTTAACATACAAACATAGTTGTAATTCAATATTTTTCTTTTCGGTATAAAATATTGTATCATACAATCACTAATTGGAGGAGTGATTTACTATCGGAATGCCCTAAGACGAACAATGCTGTACCCGGAAGCAGATTCGAACTGCCACGCCTTTTCAAGCGCCACCCCCTCAAGGTG
>JAQBOT010000099.1 GCA_028287885.1 Pedobacter sp. | reverse complement strand
TTGTAGTCGTAACGATCCAGGTGATCTGGAGTAATATTTAATAACACGGCGATGTCTTATCTAAAGGAATACATTTAGTCAAGCATAAAACTGGAGATCTCTAAAACGTACCAGTCATAATTTTCATTGGCTACCTGTGCAGCAAAGCTGTGCCCGATGTTACCAGCCAATCCAACGTTAAGTCCGGCTTTCTTAAGCAAGTGGTACGTTAGTGTACTCGTTGTTGTTTTTCCGTTTGATCCTGTGATGCAAATCGTCTTCGCAGATGTATACCGCTTTGCAAATTCAATCTCCGATATCACCGGGGTGTGTTGTGCCCTAAGTTGTTGTACAATCGGTGCCTTCCCCGGAATACCCGGGCTTTTGATCACTTCATCCGCATTTAAGATCAGAGCCTCTGTATGCTGTTGCTCTTCAAACGGAATGTTCAGTTCGTTCAATCTGCTTTTATACTGATCTGCAATCCCGCCAAAGTCAGACACAAACACATCAAAGCCTTGCTTCTGCGCCAGCATGGCTGCACCCACTCCGCTTTCTCCGGCACCTAAGATTACAATCCTTTGCTTTTCCATTATCTTACTTTTAGTGTGATGATGGTGATGATGGCCAATAGGATTCCGATTACCCAAAAACGAACTACAATCTTCGCTTCATGGTAGCCTTTTTTCTGGTAATGGTGGTGTAAAGGTGACATCAGAAAAATTCGTCGCCCTTCACCGAAACGTTTTTTGGTGTATTTGAAATAGGTAACCTGAAGCATAACCGAAACGATCTCAATTAGAAACACGCCGCATAGAATGGGGATCAACAATTCCTTACGGATCATAATGGCAAATGCCGCTATGATACCACCGATGGCCAAACTGCCTGTATCGCCCATAAATACCTGAGCGGGATAAGAATTGTACCATAGAAAACCTACACAGGCACCAACAAATGCACCTGCAAAGATCATCAGCTCACCCGAATTCGGAATATACATGATGTTCAGATAGTCGGCTATAACCGTGTTACCAGACACATAGGCAAGCAATCCGAGCGTAATTCCTATAATCGCCGATGTGCCTGTCGCGAGACCATCAATCCCATCTGTTATGTTTGCACCGTTTGATACTGCGGTCACAATAACCACAACAATCAGCAAGAAGACAAAAACAGCATATTTTTCATATCCCGGACCTAGAAATTTCAGAACCTTCGCATAGTCGAATTCGTTGTTCTTGTAAAATGGCACGTTTGTAATGGTCGACTTTACATCTTGAGTGTAGTAATATGTTTCACCTTTTTGCCTAAGAATCATAGGGGCATCAGACTTAACCACATTACTTTCAACTACCTTTTGCCTTACCACAATGTTAGGGTTGCTGTACATTGTATAGCCAATGATCAACCCCAGACCAACCTGTCCAACGATCTTGAACCTTCCTGCGAGGCCCTCTTTGTTCTTTTTGAATACCTTAATATAATCGTCAAGAAAACCAACGGCACCCATCCAAACGGTTGTTGTGATCATCAGGATCACATATATATTGGTAAGGTTTGCAAGCAATAATGTGGGTACAAGAATCCCCAGCAAAATCATGATACCACCCATTGTCGGCGTGCCCTGTTTTTGCATCTGACCTTCTAAGCCCAGATTTCTTACGGTTTCGCCTACCTGCATGCTACGCAGATAATCGATGATCCTGTGGCCATACACCGTGGTGATCATCAACGAGATGATCACAGCAAGGGAGGTCCGAAAAGTGATGTATTGAAACAACCTCAATCCAGGAATGTCATAATGTTGACGTAAATACTCGAACAAAAAGTATAACATTAGCTGATTGAGTTTAATTGTTCACTTAATATTTCCTTATCATCAAAATGATGACGAACCCCGTTGATCTCCTGATATTTTTCATGACCCTTTCCAGCAATCAAAATGATGTCTCCTTTTCTGGCAAGGTGACAGGCAGTTTTAATTGCCTCTCTCCGATCGGCTATGGTTAATGTTTTTCTCTTGTTACCCGGTGACACACCAGCTTCCATTTCTTGTAGAATGGTTTGGGGATCTTCAGTCCTTGGGTTGTCGGAAGTCAGGATAACCTTATCACTCCAGTCACAGGCCACCTGTGCCATTACCGGGCGCTTCGACTTGTCTCTGTCCCCACCGCAGCCAATTACAGTGATCACTTGTTCGGTTCCTTTCCTGATGTTTGCTATGGTACTTAATACATTTTGCACAGCATCAGGCGTATGGGCGTAATCAACGATCCCAATGATCTGCTGGTCATTCCCAACGTAATCGAAACGGCCTTCGGCACCAGTAAGATTGCTCAAAATGGTAAGCACACTCAGCTTATCTTCCTGGAGTAACATCGCAGTTCCATAAGCCGCCAGGATGTTGTATGCATTGAAGGAGCCCACCAGTTTAAAGAAAACGTCCACCTCATCAACTTCCAGGTTTAAACCGCTAAAGCGGTTTTCAATCACCCTACCTTTAAAATCAGCCATTTGCTTCAAGGCATACGACTTTTTAGAGGCAGCTGTATTTTGCAACATGACCATACCGTTTTTATCATCTGCATTGGTAAGTGCAAAAGCCGACTTCGGAAGTTTGTCGAAGAATTCTTTTTTTGCCTTGATGTAGTTGTCAAAGGTCTTATGAAAGTCCAGGTGATCGTGGCTAATGTTCGAGAACACGGCGCCAGTGAACTCCAAGCCTTCGATCCGGTGCTGTACAACAGCGTGCGAACTCACTTCCATAAAGCAGTGCGTACAGCCGGCAGCGACCATGTCTTTTAAGAGTTGATTCAATGCGATCGGGTTCGGCGTTGTATGCGTTGCAGGGATCACCTGCGTATTAATTTGGTTTTCAACAGTGGAGATTAAGCCAACCGAATAACCCAATTCGCGGAACAATTTAAACAGCAGCGTAGCAATCGTCGTTTTGCCATTTGTACCGGTTATGCCAACCAATTTCAATTTCTTTGAAGGATTTCCGTAGAAATTGGCCGCCACCTTTCCTAGTGCGACTGAAGAGTCCTGCACCTGAATGTAGGAAACATCATCCTTCAGGCTTACAGGTAATTCTTCAATGATTATCACTGCAGCACCTGCAGCAATCGTTTGATCGATGAATTTGTGTCCGTCGGCCAGGGTACCTTTTATTGCAAAAAATACCGATCCCGCCCGAACCTCACGAGAATCAAAAGTTAGCGCATCAACTTCCCTGTTGGTTGTTCCAACCAGGTTCGTAATCGCCACTCCATATAATATATCCTGCAACTGCATCTTATTTCAATTCTATTTCTACCCGTAGACCTTTACTAATCTTGTTTCCTGCCGGGATGTTCTGATTAACCACTTTGCCACTGCCGTATACTGCCGTTTTTAAACCGGCATTTCCCAACAGATACATGGCGTCTTTCAAGCCCATACCCACAACATTTGGCATCTCGCCCTTTACTGAACTATATTCCTGATAAACCAGACCATTGCTGGTGTCTATACTATTAAAGTAGTCGCCTTTTGCTGCGTATAAAGTTTTTATCCCTAAAGCCTTGTAAACATTCTTAACCTCTTTGCTCTTTCCAGCTTTAGTTTCCGGAGGATTCGTGTTTCCGACAAGGTGCTGATCCAGATCCTTGGTCAGCTGCATATCACTAGCGTAAATGCGGTCAGCAATCTCCTTAAAAGGCGGCCCAGCCACTAACGCAGCATAGTAGGCACCTTTAGGATCATTGATCACAACAATCAAAGAATATTTTGGATGATCAGCCGGGAAATAACCACAAAAAGAACTTTGATATTGTCTGTTTGCGTATCCCTTATTCCCGTCGGCGACCTGTGCAGTACCGGTTTTTCCAGCTATCCTGAAGAACTTCGATGCCAGGCTTTTTCCGGTACCTTCCGTAAACACACCCTCAAGCATGGCCTGCATTTTTTTTATCGTGCTTTCCGAGGCGATTTGCTCATTGATCACCCGGGCATGAAACTGCTCAATTGGGTTTCCTAGGTTACGGATCTCCTTCACGAAAATCGGCGCCACGTATTTACCATTGTTTGCAACCGCATTATAAAACGAAAGCATTTTCAATGGCGTAAGCTGCATCTCATAGCCGTAAGCCATTTGCGGCAATGTCATGTTCTTATTCCAACTCTTATTGTTTGGATTCTTTACCACCGGTTGTGCTTCTCCCGGAATCTGCAGCTCAAGCTTTTTATTAAGCTGCCAATCGTATAAATGATCCGTAAACTTTGATGGATCGTCCTTGTAATGACTATTTACCAACTGCGCAATTGCCGCGTTTGAAGATTCCTCAAATGCTTTTTTCACGGTCACCACCCCTATACTACCATGCGAATCTTTGATCAGCTTACCTGGAATTTGGTAGGTCCCAGTATTCACCATGGTATTAGTATCTACTTTCTTATCTTCCAGCAAGGCCATATAAGAGGCCAACTTAAAAGTAGAGCCTGGATCCTGATTACCCGCAATTGCATAGTTGAACAGTTCCTTGTACTCACCTTTGGCTACCTTGGTGTAGTTTGCAATCGCCCTTACCTCGCCCGTCGCAACCTCCATCAGTATAACAGTTCCATGATCCGCATCGCTTGCGATCAATTGCTTCTCAAGTGCACTTTGCGCAAGATCCTGCATGTTGATGTCGATCGTTGAAATGATGTCTGCACCTTCTTTCGGGGCGATCTCCGCTTCATCGTTCACGGGCATCCAAACTCCACCTGCAATCCTCTGTACTAGTCTTTTGCCACTTTCACCATTGATGTAGCGACCATAAGCGCCTTCCAAGCCAACGCCGTTAGATACATTTGCATTCTTGTAGCCTATTGTTCTTTGTGCCAGAAATTTAAATGGCAAAATCCTCTTGTTTTTTTGTAGCGCGATCAATCCACCCGTGTATTTACCCAGATTGAATAGAGGAAATGTACGAATGGTCTTTAATTGTTGATAATCTACTTTCCTTTTGATAAGCAGATACCGCGCACTATCCTGACGGGCACGACGTAACACCCGTGCATATTCTTTTGGGCTCTGATCTTTAAAATACTGCGACAAACGAATCGCCAAAGAGTCTACTTTACTAAAAAATATATCATTGTCTTCAATACCGCCTGCAAACATGTCCATCCGCAATTCATACTCAGGAACCGAGGTGGCGAGCAAGCTGCCATCGTTAGAATAAATATTGCCACGTGCCGCCTCCACATTCACATACTTTGTCGACAGACTATCAGCCATTGCGCGCCATTTTGCACCCTGCACAAATTGCACGTCGCACAATCTGATCAATACCGCAAGAGCAAGCAGCACGATCAGCCCGAAAGCCAGATAAACACGTATTAATATGTTTGTTCTAATGTTCATTATTGACTATAACTACAATTCTTTTGGGTGGCTCTGTTAATTCTTTAATTCCAAGGGTATCTACTTGTTTGGCTACTTCAGTTAGTTTGCTTTTAAACATGAGATCAGCCTTCAGCGATTTGTACTCCCAACTTAGCTCCTTAACTTCTTTGTTTAACTTATCAATGTTTCTGATGTTCTTCATGGCCATGTGGCTGTTTGCGATATAAAGCATGCACAACAACGATAGAAACAACAAAAACGGCA
>JAQBOT010000071.1 GCA_028287885.1 Pedobacter sp. | reverse complement strand
CTTGGTGCATGGTTCGGTACAGAAACCGGCTATCTCTCCCGCTGGAACTGGTACTTCGTCGGGATGAATTATCCTTTGAGGTTTGTGTTCTTCGGATTGGTTATAACGGGAGTGTCCAGGTTGCTGAAGAACAACAAAAAGTTCAGTTATTTTTATGAAACGAGTTACATCTGCGGGATGATCTACTTGTTTGTCTCTTTATGGCTTTTGTCGGTCTTTGGAAACTTTGGCACCATTGAAGAATGGGCGGAAGTGAAGCAAATCCATTTGTTTTACTGGGCAATTGTTTCTGCAGCGGCTTGTGGTGTAAGCATTATGATCGGATTAAAAACGCGCGACGAAGTAGCGCGGGAATTTGGGATTACCTTCTTGTTTCTGAACCTATACACCAGGTACTTCGAATATTTCTGGGACAGCTGGCATAAGGCCTTGTTCTTTTGTGTACTCGCCGCTTCGTTCTGGTTTATTGGGCGCCGTGCAGAAAAGATTTGGAACATCGAGTTTCTGAAGAAGTAAGTGGGGATCAGGCTTCCTTTTATCCCTAAAAAAAATGCACATAAACGACTTTGATGACGTGAATAAATGAAAGCGCAAAGAACAACAATGCAATGCTTTTATTCACAACATAGCTGCTAAGCGTAAACTTCTCCTGGATATATCTAGCAAACCTTGCAAAGCCATAGAGCACCAATCCGGCACCAATGCCAGAGCCCACGCTGAAAATAGCGAGGGATAACAAGCCATCCTGCACCCAGTCTTTAGACATCAGATACGTACCCAAGAACAACCAGTATGGGATTTGCATGGGGTTTAAAGCGCCGAGCAAAAGGCCGTACCGGATACTGTCGCTTTTAGACTTATCTGTACTGGGCATCTGTTTTCTGGAACGCCAGGTGATCATGCCTAAAACAAAAAACACAAGGATCATGGCGATGTCGATATACTCACCTAAGTTAATGGTGTTCGATAGCCATTGGACAAAGCGCATCACCCCAAAGGTGAACAGGATCTCTACGGATGAAAACGCCGCAATAAAGTAATAGGCTTGTTTTAACCCTTTATTGAGGGTAATTTGAACGGCGGTGAGATTGATGTTTCCCGGGGGTATGTAACCAACTGCATTACAAAAAATCCCCAGGAAAAAAGTCAGAAAAAGCATGCGCGAAGATATAGTTAATTCAAATGCTCTGTAAGGTACTTGCCGGTATAAGAGTTTTTGGCTTTGGCCAAGTCCTCTGGCGTACCTTCAAAAACGAGGTGCCCGCCCTTATCTCCACCTTCCGGACCAATATCTATTACCCAATCTGCAGATTTAATCATATCCATATTGTGTTCAATCACCAAAATCGTATTGCCTTGTACAATTAAGGTATTTAATGCTATCAGCAGTTATTTGATGTCGTGAAAATGAAGTCCGGTTGTCGGCTCATCAAAGATGAACATGGTTTTGTTGGCGTTGTTGCCTTTGATCAGGAAAGAAGCAAGTTTGATCCGCTGTGCCTCACCACCCGAAAGGGTGTTTGACGACTGCCCCAGGTGCACGTAGCCTAAACCTACATCAACCAGTGGGTTTAATTTATTAAGAATTTTGGGTTCATTCTTGAAGAATTCAATGGCTTCATCTATGGTCAGGTCCAGAATGTCTGCAACGTTTTTATCCTGGTAAGTGATGTCTAGCACCTGCTGTTTAAATCTGCGCCCTCCACAAGCTTCACAGGGCAGGTATATATCGGCCATGAACTGCATTTCAATTTTAACTTCACCTTCACCCTGACAAACATCGCAACGACCGCCTTCAACGTTGAACGAGAAAGCAGCAGGCTTGAGTCCGCTGGCTTTTGAGCCAGGTAAGGCTGCAAACAGGCTTCGGATATCATCCCATGCTTTAACATAGGTAACCGGGTTAGACCTTGAGGATCTTCCAATCGGGTTCTGGTCGACCATTTCTACCTGGCTAACCAGGTCTGTGTTGCCTGAAATGCCATCGTGCGCGCCAGTTTGTTCACCGGCATAATTTCCAATTGCTTTTTGTAAAGCCGGGTACAGGATCTTTTTAACCAAACTGGTTTTACCAGAACCTGAAACACCGCTAACTACCGTAAATACACCAAGAGGGAATTTTACATCGATATTCTTCAGGTTATTTTCTCTGGCACCTTTAATCAGCACATGGTCTTGCCAGCTTCTTCTTAAGGTCGGAATGGCAATCTTTTCTGTGCCAGCAAGGTATCTACCGGTTAGACTCTTCTTATCCTTGATGATCTGCTCGTAGGTTCCACTGAATACCAGGTTACCGCCGTGGGTTCCGGCTTCTGGGCCGATATCTATAATATGATCTGCAGCCTTCATCATCTCTTCTTCGTGTTCTACCACGATGACGGTATTTCCGACGTTACGTAGGGATTGCAGCACTTCGATAAGCTTATTCGTATCGCGCGGGTGCAAGCCTATGCTTGGCTCATCTAAAACGTAGATGGAACCGACCAAACTGCTTCCAAGGGAAGTAGCCAGATTGATACGTTGCGACTCTCCACCGGATAAAGTATTCGACAGCCTGTTCAGGGTTAAATAACCTAGTCCGACATTGTTCAAGTACAATACCCTATTGTTGATCTCCGCAAGTAATCTTTTGGCGATCTTTTCTTCTGTTTTTGTAAGGTTTAGATCTTGGAAAAAGCTCAGGATGGTTGACAAAGGCATCAACACAACATCAAGTATTGATTTCTTCTCTATTTTAACATAAGATGCATCCTTACGTAACCGGGTTCCTTTGCAATCGGGACATACAGTTTTACCGCGGTAACGGGATAACATGACGCGATATTGGATCTTGTAGGTTTGCGTTTCCAGTTCTTCAAAGAAAGCATCAAGACCTTGAAAGTATTTGTTTCCGGTCCAGACCAGGCGTTGTTGCTTTTCTGTAAGCTCGCTGTATGAACGATGAATTGGAAAGTCAAACTTGTCTGCATTCTTGATCAGCTTGTTTAACCATTCACGCATTTTCTCTCCGCGCCATGGGGCAATGGCATTGTCGTACAAGCTCTTGCTTTTATCTGGAACGACCAGGTCTTCATCAATCCCAATCACATTTCCGTATCCTTCGCAGCGCTTGCATGCACCATACGGATTGTTAAAGCTAAAGAAATTGGGTGTGGGTTCTTCAAAGCGGATCCCATCCAACTCAAAACGATCACAGAAATGTGTAGTCTTACCTTCTGTTTCAACATAGCAATCGCCTTTGCCTTCGAAAAAGGCAGTTTGCGCTGAATCCGCAATGCGGCTAAGTGTTTCCTCGTCATCTGCAACTACAATGCGGTCGATAAGGATCCGGATTCTTGAGGAATCGGTAAGCTCCTCATCTATAAAGGATTCGTCTTCAAGTATGGACTCGATTTTACTAAGTTTATCATCAAGGTATATCCTTAGAAAGCCTTTTTGCAACAATACGGCAAGCTCTTCTTTGATGGAGCGATTGTTGTGCGGATGGAGTGGGCAGTAAATGGTTGCCGTAGCTTCATTCCCCAACTTGGAAATGAAATCCACAACCGTGGATACCGTGTCTTTTTTTACCACGCGTCCGGACTCCGGGGAAATGGTCTTCCCTATGCGAGAAAATAATAATTTTAGGTAGTCGTATATTTCTGTAGAGGTGCCAACAGTTGACCTGGGGTTAGATGTAATTACTTTCTGTTCTATGGCAATCGCAGGAGCAATTCCTTTGATATAATCTACATCTGGCTTATTCATTCGGCCCATAAACTGTCGGGCGTAAGATGACAAACTCTCTACATATCGGCGCTGACCTTCAGCATATAAGGTGTCGAATGCCAGTGACGATTTGCCTGAACCAGACATTCCAGTGATTACAACCAGCTTGTTTTTAGGGATGGCAACATCGATGTTCTTGAGGTTGTGAACCCTGGCACCTTTTATGATAATATTTCTATGTGGATCTTTCTCGGTTTCTTTACTCATTATCTATCCTGGGAATTTGCAAATATAACCCAAATAAGGCAATATTAGTTTTTTAGCATTCGCCAGGAAATTGGGCTTTAACATAGACTTTTGAAACTTTAACACTTTTTATGTGAGTTTTTGCTAAAAAAATGCTTCTTTTGAAATAATTAACACAATAAATTCAAAAACCGTCTTTAAAGACTCAAAAGGAGAAACGCTATAGAATAAAACGCTACTAAATAAATTTAAGCAAACAGCCAGAAATTTAGTATGAAGACTCCTATGAAATTACAGTTGAATAGTGATCAGGATTTGGTGAAGTTATACCTAAACGGTGATGAATCGGTATTAGAAGAACTGTTACGTAGACATAAATCTAAAATATATACCTCCATTTATTTATTGGTAAAGGACCAGTATCTTGCAGAAGATATTTTTCAAGACGCCTTTATTAAAGTGATAAATACATTACGCTCCGGAAGATACAATGAGGAAGGTAAGTTCCTGCCTTGGGTATTGCGTATTGCACATAACCTTGTCATCGATTACTTTAGAAAAGAAAAACGCACCCCAGTAATAACAAGTTCAGACGACACGGACATATTGGGTATGTTGCAGATCAATGAAGAAAGTGCGGAAGACCGCCTTCTTAGAGAACAAACACACACAGACCTTCGTTTAATGATACACTTGTTGCCCGACGAGCAAAAAGAGGTATTGATTATGCGTCATTATGCAGATTTGAGCTTTAAGGAGATAGCAGACTTAACCGAGGTTAGCATCAACACGGCACTAGGTAGAATGCGTTATGCGCTGAGTAATTTGCGTAAAATGATGAAGGTTAAAGAAGTCACCTAATTATTTTAGGATATCTTAACGTTTTTTGCGTGATGGAGTGAAATAAATGTTAAATTGTATCGTTTTCATATAAAACAAATAAACAATTTAATGCTTATGATAAAAACTTTTACTTCGACTACGCGTGTAAATTATTTACATCAACAGCCGGCATCTTTCGATTTCGAGCTACCAGAAGATTCTGTTTCAGGCTTTTATGACAGCATAAAGCCAGAATTGAACAAGCTGGTTAAAGATCCCTCAGATGAAACCATCGAAAAGATTTTAGCTTACTCCCGCAAAAAATAAGCGAAAAGCCTAACGCCTGCACCATATCTTATGGTACAGGCGTTTGAGTTTAACTTAGACAACAATTGAAGTTTATTGAACTTTGTTTAAGATGTTCTTGTTTAATGTTTTAGGGCTTAGAGTTTAATGAACTAGACCTTATTAACTATCTTCCTGCAGATTGCTGTTTTACTTTCCAAAGCTTATTGCTCTAAAATTTGCCGATCATTGATCTATGTTCTGCTGCGTCTATCTGCAAGGTATAAAACTTATAGCTTTATGTTCTGCAGGTTATTGCTCTACAGTCTGCAGCTTATTTTTCTATGTTCTGCAGCATTGTTAATAATACCCGGGCGGCTTCTTCTGATGAAGCTGGATTTTGTCCAGTGATTAACAATCCGTCTTTTAGTACATAGGAAGCCCAGTCGGCGCCCTTGCTATACAAACCCCCTAATTTCTTCAATTCATCTTCCAAAAGGAAAGGAACAACTTCTGTGAGTTGAACGGCTTCTTCTTCTGAGTTCGAAAAACCCGTTACCTGCTTTCCGGAAACCAGCGGTTGCCCATCTGGCGTTAAAACTCGTGCAAGTGCTGCAGGCGCATGGCAAACTAGGGCAACTGGCTTTTCTGCGTTGTAGAAGGCTTCTATTAAGGCAATCGACTTTTCATCGTTTGCTAAATCCCAAAGTGGTCCATGCCCGCCGGGATAAAATACTGCATCGAAATCAGCCGAATCTACATCCGCCAACTTAACTGTGTTGGCTAATTTAGCTTGCAAATCGGAATCGCTGCTGAACCGCTTGGTTGCTTCGGTTTGTGCATCAGGAGCCTCGCTCTTTGGATCTATCGGTGGCTGCCCGCCTTTTGGACTTGCAAGAGTCAGCTCTACCCCTGCATCAGATAAAACGTAATAAGGTGCTGCAAATTCTTCGATCCAAAATCCAGTCTTTTTTCCCGTATTGCCGAGTTCAGCATGCGAGGTTAATACGATTAATACTTTCATGGTAGGTCTTTATATTGATAAGATAGTTTATGGATTTTCAACAGATAACGCCGCGATTTTGTTTTCCAGGCTTATCTTTGCGCATGCTTAAAAAAGAGAGGTATCAACAATTTGTTTCGCATTTTTCTGTGAAACAGCCTGATGCTGAAACAGAACTTCATTACAACAATCCGTACCAATTGCTGGTTGCCGTGATCTTGTCGGCACAGTGTACAGATAAGAGAATAAATTTGGTCACGCCTGCCCTGTTTCAACGATTTCCAGATGCAAAATCACTGGCTGATGTGACTCCGGATATCGTATATGATTACATCAGGTCTGTAAGTTATCCGAATAATAAAGCAAAGCACCTGGTGGGTATGGCGAACATGCTGGTTAATGACTTTAATGGTCAGGTGCCGTCCGACATAGAGGAATTACAGAAGCTGCCAGGGGTTGGTAGAAAGACGGCCAACGTGATTGCTTCTGTGGTGTACAACGCCCCTGCGATGGCTGTAGATACGCATGTGTTTCGCGTAGCCAAAAGAATCGGGCTTACGAATGGTAAAACGGTGCTTGCTGTGGAGAAAGATTTAGTAAAAAATCTGCCACGCGATACAATTTATATTGCGCATCATTGGTTAATACTACACGGCCGCTATGTTTGCGTCGCGCGATCGCCAAAATGCAGTATCTGTGAGATAACACATCTTTGTAGATATTATGAACGGTATGTTGCGGCAACTAAAAACGTTAGTTTAAATAAGGAATTATTATAATAATATATTAAATAACATTTTTTATCTAGAATATTATTCTTATTTTTGCTAAAGTAATTAGCATAAATATTTCAACTTATTATTTTTTATTCATAATAAGTATTTCATATTTACCAAAAGAGTTTAACGAAAATGAATCCAAACGCAGAAAAATTAAAAGCATTACAACTTACGCTGGATAAGCTTGAAAAATCTTATGGCAAAGGAGCGGTAATGAAGCTTGGTGATAAAGCCATAGAGTCCATTGAATCTATCTCTACTGGTTCTATCAGTTTAGATATTGCATTGGGCATCGGCGGCGTACCTAAAGGTCGTGTAATTGAAATCTACGGACCAGAGTCTTCAGGTAAAACAACCTTGGCGACGCATATTATAGCTGAAGCACAGAAAAAAGGTGGAGTAGCTGCTTTTATCGATGCTGAGCACGCATTTGACAAGTTCTATGCTAAGAAATTAGGTGTAGATGTTGAGAACTTACTGATTTCTCAGCCAGACAATGGTGAGCAAGCCCTTGAAATTGCAGATAACCTAATCCGTTCAGGAGCAATTGACGTAATTGTAATTGACTCTGTTGCTGCGTTGGTACCTAAGGCGGAGATCGAAGGTGAAATGGGTGATTCTAAAATGGGCTTACAGGCACGTTTGATGTCACAAGCCTTGCGTAAGTTAACCGGTACTATTTCAAAAACTGGATGTTGCTGTATCTTCATCAACCAGTTGCGTGAAAAGATTGGTGTGATGTTCGGTAACCCGGAAACAACAACAGGTGGTAATGCACTGAAATTCTATGCATCCGTTCGTTTAGATATCCGTAGAACTTCTCAAATCAAAGATTCTGACGAGGTATCTGGTAACCGCATCAAAGTAAAAATTGTTAAGAACAAAGTTGCGCCTCCGTTCAGGATTGCTGAGTTTGACATTATGTTTAACCAGGGAATATCTAAAGTAGGTGAAATTATAGATCTAGGTGTTGACTTCAACATTGTTAAAAAGGCTGGTTCATGGTTCTCTTACGGAGATACTAAACTGGGTCAGGGTCGTGATGCCGTAAAACAATTGTTGTTAGACAATCCAGAACTATCTGACGAGATCGAAGCAAAGATCAGAGCAGAAGTAACAGGAGAAAAATTAGAAGAGAAACTATAGTTCTGTAATTCGGGACTTTATCTCTTTAAATCGATATAAGAAAGGCTTGAAAGTTTACATTTGCAAGCCTTTCTGCTTTAAACGGTTGTCGTTATTAAAACGCCATTCTTGAGGTCGGCGCAACGTCCTGCCCCACAAAGTCTTTTTTCAGGTATTTGAAATACCCTGCCATGGCAATCATAGCGGCATTATCTGTACAGTATACAAAAGCCGGAATATAAGTGTTCCAACCCAATGCAGTTTCCTGCGCTTTCAGGGCTTCCCTTAAACCAGAATTCGCAGATACCCCGCCCGCAATTGCGACTTCCTTAATGTTGTATTGCTGCGCCGCCTTCTTAAGCTTATTCAACAATATTTGAACAATGCT
>JAQBOT010000058.1 GCA_028287885.1 Pedobacter sp. | reverse complement strand
GATTCCTCTTTTAAAATTGCATTGTATGCTTCCAGGTGTTCAGGAAGGATTTCTATTTCAGAGATACGTACGATCATATCGGCATCCATAATCGGAACACCAGGAATGCCAATAATTGATCTCAATACATTGGCTTGTTGCCTGCTTATATTCTTTTCAATGACATCAGACAGTTCGACCAATTGAGCATCCGTAACACCGGTATTTTTCCCCATGGACACGTGTGCTTGCAACTGTGATTCTACCCCTTGCATTGCTGCCAGCGCAGAAATCGTGATAAACTCCCGTTGACGGTAATTGAGTACTTCGTTATCAAAAATATCAGCGAACAAATGCTCCTTCAAAAAAGCATCGGCCCGGGGTGCAAAATCTCCAAATCCAGGTGCAGGTTTTCTTTGTGTTGTTTTAGTAAGCTCTTCCAGGGTCAATCTTCCTCTTTCGTACTTATCGCTATACGCTTTTATGACAGATCCAGCTTTCCCTTCCACAGTTTTGAGCCCTTTGGATTTTCGTTCTTCTAAAACAGCCATCAGGTTACTGATCCCATTTAAACTTCTTGGAAAGCCACAATAGGCATATAGCTGTACTAATGCCTCTTTAATTTCATTCACCGTCAGACCAGCATCTAAACCCCCGTTTAGCTCTGTTTTTAAAAGCTTTAAATCACCAATTGCTGTTAGCGAAGCAATAGCCGCCATACTTTTTTGATGAGCATTCAATGCATTTTGTTTCATTTTTTCCTGGGCGTTTATAGGCATTGAACTGATTATTAAAATAGATAAGAAAATGCCTTTTATTATATTATTCATAGGACGTGATTTTAATTCACTTTCACAATCGTCGTTACTTACAGGTGCCAACCAGGTCACATTTTAATCGAACTAAATTACTTCAATTCAATATCCTGTAGCCATGAGGTGACTGTCCCACCCGTTGTTTAAACAATCGGGTAAAGTGTTGGGGGTATTTAAATCCCATTTCGTAGGCAATCTCACTTATAGATTTCTTTGGATCAAACATTCGTTCCTTGGCAACATCAATAACCTTTTCCTGCAAATAATCCTGTGCCGATTGGCCCGTCTCCTTTTTGATGAGGTCTCCGAAATATTTGGCTGATAGATTAAGTGCATCTGCACAATAACCTACAGATGGCAAGCCGATTTGTGCGGGCTTATCTGATTTAAAATAGTTATTTAACAGCTCCTCGAACCGGGTGAGGATATCCTTATTAATATGTTCTCTTGTAATAAACTGCCTGTCGTAAAAGCGTTCGCAGTAATTCAGCAATAGTTCAATTGTACTGACAATAAGCCTTCGGCTGTGTTTATCAATGGGGTGTTGCAGTTCATAGCTTATCTTGCCAAAGCAGTCCAGTAACAATTCTTTTTCGCGCGCAGAAACATGCAGAGACTCTTTAACATCATATGAAAAGTAATGGTAATCTTTGATCGTTTTTCCTAGTATGGTTCCCCTGATCAGGTCAGGATGAAAGGCCAGTGCCCAGCCATTTGGCTGTATGGTCGTACCATGCTCTTCTTCAAAACCTGCCACTTGTCCGGGTGATATAAAGATAAGTGAATCCTCCTGGTAGTCATAGTGATTACGTCCATAGCGAAGGTCAGCACATTTTTCATTCTTTAAGAAAACAACATATAGTTCAGAGATGAACTTTGTTACCCTAATCGGTTGCGATTTCGACTGGTCCAGCACCGTTACAAGCGGGTGCAAGGTTTGTTGGCCTCTTTCGAAATTAAATTGAGTAACACTCTCCAGTCTTTTTCTTAGTTCCACAGCTTACTTTTTTATACTCACCTAAAATTACGACAAGATTTCCAACGCTTGTCCTACTTACCTCAGAATCAGGAATAATGGTAAGTATTACAGGAATCTGTATAAGTATCGGGCGAAAGCACCAACATCAGTTTCTTCGTGTCCCCATTATAACGCCTAACCCGGCCATATTCTGTGAAATATTCCTCATGAGAAATCTATTTTTCGTTTTTATTCCAGATGATTTTGGCAGTCCGTATGGTATCATCTATGCAAGGCTGGTCATCTAATATACCGCTGAAGCTTACATGCCCGGAAGATAGATATCTGTAGATAGGGCGGTGAGAGCCATTAAAAGAAGATTGTGATCACCGCGTCTATCATGCAAGAATGACTTTTGGGGTAACGTTTTCTATCTTGTTTCCATACGTTTACGTCAAACTCTTAAGTCAAGCCTACTTAAGTATCCCAATGTAATAATTGGCTGTATCAACGATGATGTTCTCTTTAGTGGCATTTTCTATCCCAAGGAGTTTAAAGCTAGCATCCGGGTAGACAAGCTTATATGCTCCACCTAATATTTTGACGCGCACCGGCATGTTAAAGCCTTTGGCCGACGCAATCCACCTGCAATTTAACTGATCGCCTTTGTTTGTAAATTCAAGAACAGGAATGCTGCTATAGTTCAGATACTGATCAAACACCGGCGATAAATCCCTTTTCGCAACTTCACTAAAGTATTTGATGATCTGAGAGCCGGTGACCGTTTGATGGTAGAACACTTCGTTCACTCCATTTAACATACTTAACCACTGGTCGTCATCATTGACTATGGTACGGATCATGTTCAATAGGATTGCCCCCTTTGCATACATATCACCGGAGCCCATTTGATTGACATTGTAGGGCCCATTAACTGGCCTGTCATTTGCCAGCCCAGCACGCATATCGTAGATCAGATTCTGGCCTGCCTGTTTATTGTATTTGCTTTCTACAAACAGGGTTGAAGCGTACGTTGCGAAAGCCTCATGAATCCAGAGTTCAGCCATATCCTTAGCTGTTAGACTGTTTCCAAACCATTCATGGGCACTTTCATGAATGATAACAAAATCCCATATTTCACCGCCAGGTGTACCCCTAAAATCCGTTGATGGTCCACCTTTCAAGTAGCCGCCATAACTGATGGCGCTTTGATGCTCCATAGTCGGATAAGGAGTTTCTACGAGCTTGTAGCCATCCTTGTAAAAAGGGTATGGTCCATACCAATGTTCATATATGGCGATCGTTGACTTTACATTTTTTTTGAATTGTAATTCGGCTTTCTTGCGGTTATAAGGCAGGAGCCAGTAGTCTAAAGTTAGCTTGCCTTTTTTTCCGTTGTAGCAGTCGGTCACATGTACGTACTTCCCGATGTTCACCGCCACATTGTAGTTGTTTATTGGATTACTTACAAACCAATCGAATTTAGTATATCCGTTTCTGAGTTTCGTGACTTTGCGTAGGCGACCATTTGACACATCTTTCAAGCCGTTTGGTACACTTACACTTATTAGCATGCTATCCACTTCGTCTGATAAGTGATCTTTATTAGGCCACCAGATGCTGGCACCTTTACTCTCACATGCTGTAGAAACAAATGGATTACCCAAAGAGTCGGTCGCAAATACAACCCCACTTTCCATGGGTGCTTTCTTCGCAACAGCGGGATAGCCGGAGTAAAAAACAGTGAAGGATTCCTTTCTGTTTTTCTTAACCGTTTCAGGAAAGAAAACGAATACTGCATTCGCTTCGCGGGTATAGCGAAGTGTATCGTTGTGATAGGTTATTTTTTGAATATTTAGATTCGCGAAGAGGTCGAATTGTAGTTTAGAAAAGTCCTGCATGGCTGTAAAGCTGAATTGATTACTTCCGCTAACGAATCTTTTTTCAAGATTGAACTGGACGTCCAAGTGGTAATAGTTTATATCATAACAATCTCGCAGTGATGACAAACTGCCACGCAGGGTGTCTGCATGGGAAAATGTTGTTTTTTCAACAAATAACTGGGCTTGACTCGCAATAGATATAAGAGACAACAGCAGAATTACGGGTAGCGCAAATCTATTTTTCTTCATGTAAAATATATGGCGGGGGGTAAACGCGGACAGGCTAAAATAAATTTAAGTTGAAAAAACACTACTACTGTCTCAGCTTAATAGACGGTGAGGTTTCCCTTATAAAAACAAGTCCATCAAAATCGATACCTGGCTTAATCAGTAATGGTTTTGGCGGCCCTTGCCAGTTAGAATATATATTTGTAATAGAAGTTGTTGTTCCGGTGAATGGGCTTTCCTTATGAAATGGAAGAAAAAACGATTTGTCCTTAGCTTGAGCAAGGATGTTGGAAAAACTGCTTGCTACTGCTTGAAAATTATGAGACTCAAATTCACCCTCCTTTAAAACATTAACTGTGCCCTTGAAAGTGTCAAAACCTAGTGCATAAAACTCATTTTTAAAGTGTTGGTTTAAATATGAACCCATAGAGAGGGAGTTAGAGGTCGTATCTTTCATAATGTGCACATTATGTGTCCAAACTATAGTTTTCCTTTTTTTTGCTTCATAGGATTTAATGAGATTCTCCGTCATGAATTTATCACGGGTATATGGGTCGCCCCAGTAATCTTCGCTGTCTAAACCACTTA
>JAQBOT010000051.1 GCA_028287885.1 Pedobacter sp. | reverse complement strand
TGATGGCAGCAATTAAACCATGTAAGGCCGCAATTAAAACAAATGGACGGCGAATGAAGTTGCGGGTCGCCCCAACAAGCTGCATGCTTTTAATTAAGAAACGCTGTGAATAGATAGCCAAACGAATCGTATTGTTGATCAGTGCAATTGAAATAAGTAGAAGTATCGCTGCGAAAGCAAGAATGACCAGGCTAATGGCGTTGATGTTCTTGTTTACCATATCAATTAAGGAGCTTTGATAGATCACTTCCTTAACCACCGGGTTTTTTCCAATTTGCGCCTTAAGCGCTTCAATGCTTTTGTTGTTGGCATAATCTGCCTTTAGATAAACATCAACGGTAGAAAGAAGCGGATTGTAGCCTAAAAAGTTTACGAAATCCTCACCAAGATCTTTGGTCAGGTTTCTTGCAGCCAATTCCTTATTTACATATTGTGTCTGCTTGATTGCCGGATTGGCATCCAGTTCTTTTTGAAACTGCAACACATCGGTTTCCTTTGCACCCTCATCCACAATAATATTTAATACAATATTTTCTTTTACGTAGGTGGAAAGGTTTTTAGCGTGCACCAAAATTAATCCCAACATGCCCAGCATCACCAAAACAAGGGCTATACTGAAAATGGTAGATATGTAAATGGTTTTGGTCTTTTTAGAAGCATCGCTTACTTCAAATTCTTCCATGGATGTCTATTTATGTTTTGCGAAATTAAAAAAATATAAGGTAGTAAATTAAATAATATGGGTTATTTGCTCATTTAACTGTTTGAGGGTTAAACGCAGTTTTAACATTGTTGGTACAAGGGGAAGGCAAATTGCGGAGAGCTTTTAGTTTTAGAAGGATTAAACCAGGGGAAAGCAGGGCGCAAACAGGGCTAATCGCCCTGGTTAGGCCCTGTGTAGGCCCTGTTTGATCCCTGTTTGAGGCCTGAGTTTGTCGAAGCTGTTTACATCAGTTCATAAATTTGCAGCCGCCCTGAATATTGAGAAACATAGGCAGATGCCAGGTTGCGACTACATCTTTTTTTAATGTTGTTGTATTCCCTTCAACCTAAGTCTTCTGCTTTCGATTGCCTGCTTTAATCAGAATATTTATATATTAGATAATAATTACACTTCCATCCATGAGCATCATAAAGGAACTCTTAATTAGCATGAGGAATGTCCTAGAGACATTTTTTGGCTCGGATACTGATGTTATGAGTAATCGTGTCCGTGAGATTATGGCAAATCCTGCTGATAAGAAAAAATATCTTGATGCGCTAGAAAGATTACGTAAACTCGAGAATGAAGGAAAGCCTGGAGTTGAAAAGATCAAATTAAGCAACAATGAGGAGTTGGAGTTAACAACTTAAAGGCTTGGATACAAGTATCACTATCTTCAGCCTTGCCTACATCGTTATTCTTATATTTCCCGGCATAATCTTCAAACGTTTTTTCTTTCAAGGCGCATTTTCCGGACAGTTTAACTCAGGCCTCTTTGCAGACAGAATTATAACGAGCCTCTTCTGGGGAATCTTGGTGCAAATTATAAGCGTCCTTACATTTAGTCGTATTATAAACGTGAGCTACCAGGATTGGAGATTGATGCTTAAGCGCTTCTATGGGCAAGTTGTACAAAACAAATTACCCGAAATCTCTTCTGAACAGTTATTAAATGCATTGTTCTATGCGGTCTATTCCGTCGCAATTGCCTCAATTTTAGGATATTTCTTATTCCGACTCATACGCCTGTTTGGCCTGGATTTACGCTTTCCTGTGTTTCGTTTTCTAAACCAATGGCATTATTACTTCAAGGGGGAAATTCTCCAAACACGGGAATTCCGGCAAACACCGCGCGGGAGGGTTCTCTCGACGGAAGTCGATGTAATGTTGAAAGATGATAATGGAAAATCTAATCTTTTTTGTGGCTTATTAACGCAATATACGTTGGGCTCAAAAAATGAACTAGAATCACTTTATCTAACAGGCGCAACCCGCTTTTCACAATCATCGAATAGCATGAAGGTAGTACCAGGTGATATTTTTGTGATTCCCTTCTCTAATGTTAAAAATTTGAACATCAGGTACAACTTTCAAGTTAGACAAAACACAGAGCTAGCTAAATATATCCTTCTAAGTGTTTCTGCAATCATCCTGGTTTTTTGCCTTATTTATCCGTGGACAATCAATTTGAGTCTTTGGCGGAAGATATTAGGTGGTCTTAGCTTATTCGTTGCCTGGATTTTCTTTTCAATAACGCTAATGTCGCTCGTTCCACCATCGAATGGTGCGACTCCGTTGTCTCTAGGTGCAAAAATTACAACCATCATTGCATTGGTTGCACTCGCTATAACTTCCAGTATTATTTTGCAAGTCATCACTTTTTAGAAGAAATCGCCCTGTTACAATCGGGATTGCTTAATACATTTTCAACGCAATTCCTGTGTGTTTGGAGGATACGAGATGTATTAGGCCTGAATGGAAAGTTCGAATATTTGTTCTAGGTGCATTGTATACTCGTTCATATCTCGGGCTACGTCAGCATTCTTTTCTACGTCGTGGAAGTGGAAGCTTGGCAGCTTCTCCAATGCGGCAAATGCATTCATTCGGTGAAAGCCAAACAATGGCCCGTCATCAACACTGGTCTCGTTAAAAAACTCTCCTGGCATTGTAAAAGCGGTTTTTGGTGCATTCCAACTGGTTGTTACCATGTATTTTCTGCCTTGTAACATTCCTCCGGTGCCGTAGTTAATTTCGGGGTTTACATGTGTACGGCCGTCACTGTGATAGATTCCTTTACGATGACCTACCGTAAATACTTCATCGATATATTTCTTGAAACCATTTGGTACCTGGAACCACCACATTGGTGTGTGATAGATGATATAATCTGCCCAAACGAATTTCTCTACTTCTTCCTCTTGGTTATAACCTTCAGAGATATTTGTAATCTTAACTTCAACAGCTTCGAATTTTTCAAAAAAGTTGAGTGTGGTTTCGGTGATGGTTTTGTTGTATTTGCCGCTGGAGTGAGCGAAATTTTGTCCTGCGTTGATGATTAATATATGTTTCATGATTAACATTGAATTTGTAATACAAAGTTAACCGCCACTAGAACATTATAAAAATAACGTAAATCATACCCTGGTATCAGATTTATGATGCTTAAGCAATACTTCGTAGCTTTAACGTTTGATATAAATGAGCCAATAGCCACCGCCTTGATTCAAGTAGGTAGGGTTTAATATTCCTTTCGTTAACATGATAATGCAATTTGTATGGTGAACTTAGAATGGTATCGCACATTTAAAGCGATTTATAAAACAGGGACGCTAACCGGAGCTGCGGAGACCTTATTTATTTCACAGCCTGGAGTGAGCCTGCATTTAGGATCTCTGGAAAGTTATGTCGGCTACAAGTTATTTGATCGTACCGGACGGAAGATGATTCCAACAGAGCGTGGGAAGGTCTTGTTTAATGCATTGGTAGATCCCCTAACCCGGCTCGAAGAGTTGGAGAAGAACTTTCAGCGATCAACCGAAAAACACACACCAACGATCAGCATCGGAATGTGCTTTGAAACCTTTCAGATCACTCTGGAACAGTATGTATCTACGCTTCCATTTAACCTGATCATCAGTTTTGGAGAATATCCGGAGATGTTGGATCAATTGAATAAAGGAATACTCGATCTGATTATCACGCCAAAAAAGGGCATATCTCCGAATATTGAACATGAACCTTTTTCCTCTGAGAACATCGTATTGGTTGGTGCAAAGGATGTAGATGTCGCTGCTTTTAAGGAAGTACATAAAACTAAAAATAAGCGGGGAATTGAAGACTGGCTGAAGCAGCAGAAATGGTATGGAACGACGGGCGACATGGAACACCTTTTCCAGTTTTGGATCCTCAACTTTGGGAAAAAGCCAGATTTCAGGCCCAATTACATCGTTCCTAATCTGAATTCAATAGTGCGTTGTCTTAGTGGAGGCACAGGTCTGGCGGTAATACCGGATTTCTTATGTCAGAATGAAATTAACAGCGGGCAAATTCAACTGATCTGGGAAGGGGACAAAAAGTTAAAGAATACACTTTATTTTGGAACGCGTAAAAACACAACACACTTAGAGGAAATCACTCATCTTAAAGAATTGTTCAAGACTGTGATGGAGTAGTCAATCCAAGAAAAAACTGATTACGTCTAAAACTATAATAAGTGTTCTTGTAAATTATAACTGCTGATGAAAACATTAATATGTACAGAGCCGGGATCCCTGATTTATGGCACCGGCAATATGCCATCTGCAAAGCCAGGCGAGGCGATTATTAAAATCAAACGTATCGGCATTTGTGGCACGGACCTGCATGCCTTTGAGGGCACGCAGCCATTTTTCTCCTACCCCCGTATACTGGGCCACGAACTCGCGGGCGAATTGGTCGATAACGGAGGCGCCCAGGCGTTTAAACCTGGAGAAAGAGTGACCTTCATGCCCTATTTCAACTGCGGGCATTGTATTGCCTGTCGGTCAGGTAAACCCAATTGTTGCGTTCAGCTGGAGGTCTGCGGGGTGCACGTCGACGGTGGTATGGCGGAATATCTGCAGGTACCAGCAAGATTGCTCGTGCATGGCAATGATATGAGTTATGACGAACTCGCCTTAGTGGAGCCCCTGGCCATTGGAGCACACGGAGTTCGCCGGGCAGCTGTAATGCCAGCTGAGTTTGTATTGGTCATTGGTGCCGGCCCGATTGGCCTGGGCGTAATGGAGTTTGCTCGTATCGCTGGTGGCAAGGTGATCGCTGTTGATATCAACGAGAAACGCCTGGAATTCTGTCAGGAGAAGCTCCAAGTTCCCTTTGTAATTAACGCAAAGCATGAAGACGTAACGAAAGAATTGGCGAGGATAACGAATGGCGACATGCCTACCGTGGTGATTGATGCCACGGGCAATCAAAAAGCGATTAATAGCGCCTTTTACTATATGGCGCATGCTGCACGCTATGTACTGGTGGGTTTGCAAAAAGGCGACATAATCGTAAGCCATCCGGAATTTCATAAGCG
>JAQBOT010000035.1 GCA_028287885.1 Pedobacter sp. | reverse complement strand
TATCCCGAGCTAAGGGCTCATCATCTATTAGAATCGTCTTTATCATGCTGAGGTATTTTAAGCGTTGTTGTAAATAAATTGTCTTCTGTTGATTGTGTTTGCAGCAATGCCGTATTAGCAAACAACAAATATAACCTTCTTCTGATAGCAGTCAACCCGAATCCTGTGCCTTCAGAAGCCTTCACGCTTGGGTCGTATGGATTCTGAACGGTAATCTTGAGCAGCTCCTGTTCGATGGTAACAGCAATGGAAATCGTAATCGGGGCAGCGGTATTGTATAAGCCAAACTTTATGGCATTTTCAACAATAGGCTGCAGAAATGTTCCAGGAAGTTTCAAATTAAATGAGCGTTCATCAATATGGATATCTACATTCAACCGGTGCCTGAATCGAACTTTCTCTATATCAAGGTACAATTGAATATACTCCATTTCCTCAGCTACACTTACCCAAACCTCGTCATCTCTTTTTAAGGTGCCCCGTAAAAAGGAGGCGAGTTTAGTGATCATTGTCCCCGCTTCTTTAGGATTAATGATCGTAAGCGCATAAACAGAGTTGAGGCTATTAAACAGAAAATGAGGCTGCAATTGATGCCTTAGTTTATTCAATTCTGCTTCTTTAGCCAGGTTCTGTGCCGTTAACAGTCGCTGCTGCATTGCTGATTGTTCCTCAAGCCTATACCAAAGCATATTAGCGAGTGCACACCAAGCAAGAAATATAAACACCAGGAGGAAACGAAATGGAAGTGTGATCTTCAGGAAGCTAATGAAAGTGCTGTCTAGAATTAGCTGTTGTAGTATCAGATTAGTTAAGAACACGATGAATAACGACAGGATGAAAGCAATACCCAATACATATAAAGCAGGCTCATTCTTGGGTTGGTAATAAGCCAACAGGTTACTGAAGGTAAAACATCCGAGTGCAAGCAGGATATTGCTTACCACACTGTCATAAGCCGAAATGTAGACGTTAAAGTTTAACGTGAAGTAATAAAATAGGGAAACAAACACGGTCCAGCCACAAAATATCGCTACTCCAATCTTTTGGGCCTTCTTTAATGAAATTGGTTTGGCTGCCATGACCGCTTAGAAGTTTCTAATTTCTACGCCACCAAATAGAGCAAGTCCGCGGACAACGATCATTTTGTTGTTGTCGGCACCATATGGCAAAACCGATGTCTTATCCTCAAGGCCGCCCAAGATGGCTGTTAGTTCAGACTTGACCTGCCATGTGGGCGGAATAATAATTTTTACACCTCCAAATATTGCGACGATGTCTAAAATGATGGTTCCCTGGAAATCTGCTTGAGTAAGATTCACGTCACAGCCACCAAATACGGCAACGATATCCCCCCCTTTGAAATTCTTGGAGAAAACATTTTGGCGTGTTCCACTGAAAACATTAACGGAGTCGATCGTGTCTAAGGGATGATGTGGTCCAGAGCCTACTGAACTTACGGGAGCGTCTTTGTCAAAATCTTCAGCAGCAAAGGCGGGATTTGATCTTTTCCCCCAGCTACGAAAGGAATGTCGTTTCGGGTTCATGATCAGGTAAATGCCCATACCAGTTAAAAGAAATGGTATATAGAATCTTGATATATCTACATCAAACATTCTTTGAAGCGTAAAATAGACCCCAATAACAACCAATATCAGCCAGCCGATACCGCGAAAATTGCGCTTCATTCCAATAAATAGACCGATGATGACAAGAAGAATATTCCAGCCAAATAACCAGTCGGGAAAATAAAAGCCGAGGTTCCTTAGAAAAAAGCCAAGGCCGATAACCAAAAGGATGAGGCCACCGAGCACCCGGTTTGACCGACTGTGTGTGTTGTTGATATTTGAGTTTTCCATTGATGTAATTTTTAATAAATGTACAGCAAAGGGAAACCCAAGTGAAGAGGCTTAATCCCGATAGCGGAATTAAAGCGGTAAACGGCCCCTTTTATGCGGTGAAATTTTAAGACGATCTATTTCACCTTCAAAAGATCTCTAATTTCCGAAAGCAAAACTACTTCTGCACTCGCTAGTGGCACCAATGGAGTTACCACTTCTTGTCTCCGCTTCATCGAATTTATCGCTTTAACCATTAAAAATATGATGAAAGCAAGAATAGCAAAGTTGATGACTTCCGTAACAAAGTTACCCCAGGCAAAAACTGGCCCCGCCTTTCTTGCATCTTCTAAGGACAAGTTTGGATTTGCTGCCAGCAGTGCTCGAACCTTCTCATTTAAAGGAACGTAAAAGTTAATGAAGCCCTTATTGCCGATCAGCAAGCTTACTGGCGGCATAATCAGATCGTTAACCACTGATGTGACTATCCGACTAAATGCAGCACCAATAATAACAGCAACCGCAAGGTCAATGACATTGCCCTTTACTGCAAACTCTTTAAACTCCTTTAAAAAACTCATATGCTAGCTGGTTTAATGGACAAAATCCTTTATCATACTAAAAGTAAAATATTTTCAGGACAAATTAAAACATAAACCCCAGAAAACACCTTGTTTACAATAAACGGGAAATGCATAGTTTATATTTAAAGCAAATGCCTATTTTTGACCGAGTAAAAATCTCTTTTGCACACCATGT
>JAQBOT010000029.1 GCA_028287885.1 Pedobacter sp. | reverse complement strand
AATCAGGTAAAAAGCCTGTCCTGTTTCCTTTTTCGTGTTGATAAAATTGCTCACTTGTTAACAACTTATATGGGGGATCCATTCGCCCAAACTTTATATTTGTTAGCACAAAGTTCTTTAATAATCCATACGCCACCAAACTGATAAGTACTTAACAAGTAACTAATTAGAATTTTGTCGCTAGATTTTTTCGCAGCAAATGTTCCTACTAAGTTCAGATTAAAGGCGCCCTCGGATTGTGATATAATTAGATCATTTATCTCCCACAAAAACAATAAAGCATGCAACAGGAAGAAGTTTTACTGAAAGAAAATAAGGACCGTTTTGTTCTATTGCCTATTAAGTACCCACAGATTTGGGAAATGTACAAGAAATCTGAGGCCAGCTTCTGGACTGCGGAAGAAATTGACCTTTCAGATGACCAGAAACATTGGGATAACCTAAATGATGGTGAAAGGCACTTTATCTCTCACATCCTCGCGTTTTTCTCAGCAAGTGACGGCATTGTTAATGAAAACCTTGCTGTAAATTTCATGTCGGAAGTCCAATTGCCGGAAGCGCGTTGTTTCTACGGTTTCCAGATCATGATGGAGAACATTCATTCTGAAACCTATGCGCTACTAATTGATTCATACATCAAAGATCCGGTTGAAAAAGACCGCCTTTTCCATGCTATTGAAACTGTACCATGTGTAAAGCGAAAAGCCGATTGGGCATTGCGCTGGATTGATGGTGGGACATTTGCTGAAAGGCTGGTTGCCTTTGCTGCCGTGGAAGGAATTTTCTTTAGCGGAAGCTTTTGTTCCTTGTTCTGGTTGAAAAAACGCGGACTAATGCCAGGTTTGACATTTAGCAATGAACTTATCTCCAGGGATGAGGGTATGCATTGCGAATTTGCCTGCCTTCTATATAAAATGTTGGAAAATAAACTAAGCGAAGAGACTGTTCAGGGAATCATCCGTGATGCAGTTGAAATAGAGAAAGAGTTTGTTACCGATGCCCTACCCGTGGCTTTGATCGGAATGAACGCCAAGCTGATGGCACAGTATATCGAATTTGTAGCAGATCGTTGGCTGAATGAACTTGGATACAATAAGATTTACAACGCGACCAATCCATTCGACTTCATGGAAATGATCTCCCTTCAGGGTAAAACCAACTTCTTTGAAAAACGTGTTGGGGATTATCAAAAAAGTGGAGTATTAACTTCTGCAGAGGATAAAGCGTCAGCTTTCTCCCTCAATGATGATTTTTAATAAGAAACGATAATTATAAATAACAGGTTGCAGGCATTCAGGATATCAATCTTCGCAGCCAACCGCTAAATCCCTAAAGATATGTTTGTACAAAAGAGAGACGGCCGTAAGGAGGTCGTAAAGTTCGATAAAATAACGGCTCGGATTGAGAAGCTATGTTATGGTTTCAACCCCGAACTTGTTGACCCTATCGACGTTGCAAAGAAGGTTATTGAAGGACTCTATGACGGGGTGACAACCTCTGAACTTGATAATTTAGCAGCAGAAACGGCAGCCTCTTTAACGACGAAACATCCGGATTACGCACTACTAGCATCAAGAATTGCGGTTTCTAACCTGCATAAGAATACGACAAAGTCTTTTTCTAAAACAATGGAGATGCTGTACAACTACGTGGATACCAAAGCGGATAAGTCGGCATCATTGATCGCAGAAGATGTTTGGGAAGTAATCCAGGAACACGCAGACATCCTGGATAGCACAATCATCTATGACAGAGACTTTGGTTTTGATTACTTTGGGTTTAAGACCTTGGAGAAGTCGTATTTATTGAAGATTGACGGGCAAATTGTTGAGCGACCGCAGCATTTATTTATGCGGGTCTCAGTAGGTATCCACAAAAACGATATCGACAGTGCCATTAAAACATACAATTTGATGAGTGAGCGCTGGTTTACACATGCGACACCAACCTTGTTTAATGCAGCTACTCCGAAACCTCAGATGTCTTCCTGCTTTTTATTGACCATGCAGGATGATAGTATCGAAGGCATCTACGATACCTTGAAACAGACAGCGAAGATCTCACAAAGCGCCGGTGGTATTGGTTTGAGCATACATAACATCCGTGCAACCGGTTCTTATATCGGTGGCACAAATGGAACCAGCAATGGTATTGTACCGATGTTGAAAGTTTTTAACGATACCGCACGCTATGTAGACCAGGGTGGTGGTAAGCGTAAGGGTGCTTTCGCAATTTATTTAGAGCCTTGGCATGCAGACGTGTTCTCCTTCCTTGACTTGCGTAAGAACCACGGTAAAGAAGAGTTGCGTGCACGTGATTTGTTCTATGCGCTTTGGATATGCGACTTGTTTATGCGTCGTGTTGAAGAAGATGGCGAATGGAGCTTGTTTTGTCCGCATGAAGCTCCAGGATTGGCAGATTGCTTTGGTACCGAGTTTGACGCCTTGTACGAACGTTATGAGAAAGAAGGCCGTGCACGTAAAACGATCAAGGCTCAGGAGCTTTGGTTTGCAATTCTAGATGCTCAAATCGAAACCGGTACTCCATACCTGTTGTATAAAGATGCAGCAAACAGCAAGTCCAATCAACAGAATTTGGGGACGATCAAAAGCTCCAACCTGTGTACAGAGATTATTGAATACACATCTAAAGATGAGGTTGCAGTTTGTAACCTCGCCTCATTAGCCTTGCCACGATTTGTTGTGAACGGTGAATTTGATCACGAGAAATTATACGATGTAACTTACCAGGCAACCTTGAACCTGAACAAAATCATCGACTACAACTTTTATCCGGTAGAAGAAGCAAGAAACTCGAATATGCGTCACCGTCCGATTGGTTTAGGCGTACAGGGCCTTGCTGATGCTTTTATACTAATGCGCCTACCTTTTGAAAGTGAAGGTGCGCGTATCCTTAATAAAGAAATATTTGAGACCATATACTTCGCGGCAATGACTGCCTCTCACGACCTTGCTGTAAAGAATGGCCCTTATGCGACATTTGCCGGCTCTCCCCTATCAAAAGGAAAATTCCAATTCGATCTATGGAATGTAACGCCAGATAGTAATCGTTGGGATTGGGAAACCCTTCGTGCAAATGTAGTGAAGAATGGTGCTTATAACTCACTATTGGTCGCACCAATGCCTACTGCCAGTACTTCTCAAATTCTTGGAAACAACGAATGCTTTGAACCGTACACCTCAAATATCTATACACGAAGAGTGTTAAGTGGCGAGTTCATTGTAGTAAACAAACATTTGTTGAAAGACCTGGTATCCTTAGGTCTATGGAACCCTGCGATGAAGGACAGGATTATTCTTGCAAATGGTTCCATTCAGGACATTGCTGAGATACCAGATTACATTAAAGAACTGTACAAGACGGTTTGGGAAATTAAGATGCGGAGCATCATTGATATGGCTGCAGACCGCGGTGCATACATCTGCCAGTCGCAATCCTTAAACCTATTTATTAATGCGCCAAATACATCAAAGCTGACATCAATGCACTTTTATGCTTGGAAAAAAGGCTTGAAAACGGGCATGTATTATTTGAGAACTCAGGCAGCTTCTCAAGCGGTTAAGTTTACTGTTGAAAATCAGGCTGGAAAGAACATGGAGCCGATCATTCCTGAGCATATTGAGCAGAGCGCAGAGGAGATTATCGAAGGACCAGTGTGCAGCATGGAAGAAGGCTGTATCAGCTGCTCCGGTTAAGGTATATTTGCGAAAACAACATTTACCAGATAAGCAGCTAATGAATCGCTTATCTGTTTGTCAAAAGGAGCAGATCATACTGCTCCTTTTTTATTGAGCAAGTTTTCATTTCCCGTATCTTTGAGGTATGAGCAAAGTTTATGGCATGTCCAAACACGAACTGATTCCTTGTGAGCGCTGCGGCATACGAATAGAGTGTAAAGCCAACGGAAGCGCCGAGTGTCAATGCCACGCTGTCCAACTTGACTTGAATGAGGTGCATTACATTAGTGAGTTGTTCGAAGGCTGTCTTTGTGCCAACTGTCTAAGAGAATTACAGGCAGAATATATTGCTACCTTGCACTAAAAGCAAGGCAAGTTAACGGCGATGTTGTCTGCGATTAAAGCTTCTGCAGCCGCCATTTCAATTTTCTATTCTGAATTACCTGGATTACCATGTCAAGTGCTGGATTTAACATTAGCTCGGGCAGCTGAATATTTTCTATTAACTTTGCAGCACTAATAACTATTGAATGGCTAAAGTACAGGTTGGATTGGTACAAATGAGTTGTACCAGTAATAAACAAGAAAATTTAGATAAGGCAATCGTAAAGATTCGTGAGATTGCGGCACAGGGCGCACAAGTTGTATGCCTGCAAGAGTTGTTCACTTCTCTTTACTTTTGTGATGAAGAGGACTATGATAACTTTAAATTGGCTGAAACCGTTCCTGGTCCTTCAACAGACACCTTATCTGCGGTGGCGGCTGAGTTGAACGTTGTGATTATAGCTTCTTTATTTGAAAAAAGAGCCGAAGGCTTATACCACAATACAACAGCTGTTTTAGATGCTGATGGAACGTATTTAGGTAAATACAGAAAAATGCATATTCCTGATGATCCAGGTTTTTATGAAAAGTTCTACTTCACCCCTGGAGACCTTGGATATAAAGTTTTTAAAACTAAATATGCAAAAATTGGTGTACTAATCTGCTGGGATCAATGGTATCCAGAGGCAGCAAGACTTACCTCGTTAATGGGCGCAGATTTCTTGGTTTACCCAACTGCAATTGGCTGGGCAAGCACTCAGGATGAAGGAACCAATACGGAACAATATAACGCATGGCAAACAATTCAGCGTTCACATTCTATTGCGAATGGAGTACCTGTTGTTAGCATCAACCGCGTAGGTGAAGAAGCTGGAGTTAAATTCTGGGGTGGTTCATTTGTTTCCAATCCTTTCGGAACCCTGCTGTATCAAGCATCGCATGATGATGAAGAACTTAAAGTTGTAGAACTTGACTTGTCGAGGTCGGATAGTTACCGGACACACTGGCCATTTTTGCGCGACAGGCGTATTGATAGTTATTCACAGATTACTAAAAGGTATATAGATGACGAATCTATTTAACGATAGCCCCAAACAGGCAGGTTATGTATTTCCGGCAGAATGGGAAGCACATGAGGCAACCTGGTTAAGCTGGCCGCATAAGGAAGAATCATGGCCGGGGAAGATCGAAACAATCTATGAACCATATTGTGCGTTTATCAAGATCGTTGCAGAAGGCGAAAAGGTAAGGATCAACATCAATGATGAAGAAACTAAGGCTTTCGCCATAGCTGAGCTTCAGAAAGCAGGTGCTGACATGGGGAACATCGAGTTTTTTGATCATCCGACTAATGATGCCTGGTGCCGGGATCATGGACCTGCATTTTTAGTGAATTCAGATCGCACAAAGAAGGCAGTAGTTGACTGGGGTTATAATGCCTGGGGGAACAAATACCCTCCATATGACCTGGATGACGTGATTCCAACGAAGATAGCCATGCATTACGGTTTGCCCCTATATACACCGCAGCTGGTGATGGAAGGTGGCTCTGTGGAATTTAATGGAAATGGTACGATTTTAACCACAACGGCCTGCCTGTTGAACAAGAACAGAAATCCGCACTTTAGCAAAGCACAAATCGAACAGTATCTGCTTGAATATTATGGTGCAGAACAGATATTATGGCTTGGGGACGGAATCGTGGGCGACGATACAGACGGTCACATTGACGATATTACACGCTTTGTGAATGAAGATACTGTAATGACTGTAGTGGAAAGTAATCCCTTGGATGAGAACTACCTTTTGCTTCAGGAGAACCTGCAGGCTTTAAAGGCAATGCGCCTATTAAACGGAAAAGCTTTAAACATCATTGAGTTGCCGATGCCTTCGCCAGTAATTCATGAAGACACGAGGCTTCCGGCTTCCTATGCAAACTTCTACATTGCGAACAAAGCGGTTATTGTTCCTACATTTAGGGATGTTAACGACCCACTGGCACTGGCGATTATTCAAAAAGCTTTTCCCGATCGTAAAGTTGTCGGAATAGATTCTACGGACATTATTTGGGGATTGGGTAGCTTCCATTGTTTAAGTCAGCAGGAACCCGCGCTTAAGTAGTAAAGAAAAATAAGCTTACAACCTGAATGCTTGCAACAGGATTAAGCAGATAGACTGAATGCTTTGAACAAGAATAAGTATATAACCTGAATGCTTGAAGCAGGACTAAGCAGATAGGCTGAATACTTTGAACAAGAATAAGCTTATAACCTGAATATGGAAACAGGATAATGCAGCTAGACTGAATGCTTGCAATTGACACAATACATCGCAACACTAACATTTAAGAACAATCGAATCAATGAAATTATTAGATGGAAAAACAGCACTGATAACAGGTGCCTCTAAAGGAATAGGTCGTAAGATTGCTGAGAAATTTGCAGAACATGGAGCAAACGTTGCTTTCACCTATTTGTCTTCGGTAGAAAAAGGCGAAGCCTTAGAACAGGAACTTCAAAGCTTCGGCACCAAGATAAAGGGGTACCGTTCTGACGCGTCAAAATTTGCGGAAGCAGAAAAGCTGATCAGTGATATTGTTGCTGAATTCGGAACGCTGGACATTGTGGTAAACAATGCCGGTATAACAAAAGATGGGCTGCTGATGCGCATGAGCGAGGAAAACTTTGACGACGTAATCAATGTAAACCTAAAATCGGTGTTCAATGTAACTAAAGCTGCCTCTAAGATCATGATGAAAGCACGTAAAGGCGTTTTCATTAACATGAGTTCGGTTGTAGGTGTACAAGGAAATGCGGGTCAGGCAAACTATGCAGCTTCAAAAGCCGGCATCATTGGATTCTCAAAATCTGTTGCTAAAGAGCTGGGCTCAAGAAACATCCGGACCAATGTTGTGGCTCCAGGATTTATCCGCACGGAAATGACGGAAGTACTAGATCCTAAGGTTGTAAAAGGCTGGGAAGAAGGTATTCCATTAAAGCGCGCTGGTGAGGCAGAAGACGTAGCGAACGTTTGCGTGTTCCTTGCTTCAGATCTGAGCGCCTACGTTACTGGCCAGGTGTTGGCAGTTGACGGCGGAATGCTGTAGAGCAGTTGCACTATAATATACAAGCCTTCCATAGCATGGAGGGCTTTTTTGTGGCTATTTATTAAGATTAATGTGTAATATTATGTCTTAGCTATCCTGTTTAACAACCAGATTACAAACTATACAGCGCTTGTTCACCAATATACACATCAGTACGGCTGAAGCCATAGAAATTCTAGGTACAATCTCTTTTGCTATTTCAGGATCTTTCGCTGCCATGCAGAAACGGCTGGATCCATTCGGCGTTTTGATTATCGCCTTTGTAACTTCCATCGGCGGTGGTACGGTAAGGGATCTACTTTTGGGGGATACGCCGGTTGCCTGGATGCGTGATGTAGATTATTGCTTGCTTATTCTGCTCACCTCGGTGGCAACCATCTTCTTCAAAGGCCAAATAAAGAAGTTTAAAATCACCTTATTTTTATTTGATTCTCTTGGACTGGGCCTTTTTACCATGCTTGGTCTGCAGAAAGGGATTGTTTTTGGATTGAGCCCGGGGATGTGTGTGGCGCTGGGGACAATAACAGGCTGCTTCGGTGGGATCATGAGGGATACGTTGTTGAACGCTATTCCATTAATCTTTAGAAAAGAAATCTATGCAACAGCTTGTATTTTTGGAGGAATCCTATACTTCGGCTTACTGCAAATGCAAATGAAAGCAGACCTGGCAAAAGTTGCCGTGATTGCCTTTATTTTCGTCTTAAGAATAGTGGTGGTTAAGTATAAGCTGGCCTTACCTAAATTTGGTTATTAGTCTTTTGGCAACTCTTTGACGATAACAAATACATCTTCGTTATCTTTTTTCATGTAATACTTCTCTCTGGCAAACTTTTCAGCGGTATTCAGGTTGGTCGTTAGTTCCGTCAAATCCTTCTTCACATGAGCAGTTTCTGTTTCGTAGAACTCTTTCTCAGCTTCCAATTTATTTACTTCAGAGCGAAACTCATACTGAGAAAGCATGTCGTTTTTGTCGAAGAACAGCATCCATACCACAAAAGCGAGGGTACACATGAAATACTTGTTTTGGAAGAGTTCAATTAAACGTTTCATTGATACAAATATAAAATAAAAACAAGCTAAGCAGATTATTCTTTAATCTAATTAGCCAAGCAGATAAGTTTAAAATACAAGCCACGCAAAACAATCTTTTATTTTATAAACCAAGCTGGACCGTCTAATTGGTGTCGCTGAATTCCGGCACCTTAAATACCCATGCATATCTGCATGGCAACTTCCCTGGGCTTATAGAAGCCGGATAGATCGTCAGTTTATTTTTCTTTAGCTTCTGCTTTAACGTGGCTGAAACACCGACCATCTCTACTTTTCCTGCTTTGCTTACATGATCAATAACAATGGGTTTCTCTGGCCATTTACTACAGATCACATAAAGCGCATCATTCTTCCTGGCAAAAAACACGCCATTTGATTTCATGCCCTCAGGCCTTTTATCCCAAGCGGTGGTCCCATAAATTGCCTCACCGTTCACCTTTAACCAGGCTCCGATGTCAAGCAGTCGCTCCTGCATTATCACGGGGATCAAACCGTTCGCATCCGGACCAATATCTAGAAGCAGATTCCCACCGTTACTTACCTTATCCAGCAGCAGCTCTATAAGC
>JAQBOT010000010.1 GCA_028287885.1 Pedobacter sp. | reverse complement strand
TGCAGACAGGCCGGACACAAGGGGAAACCAAGGCTATTCGCCCTGTCTGAGCCCTGTTTAGGCCCTGGTTGGGCCCTGTTTGATGCCTGTTTGCAAAGGAACTGATTATAGGTTGATCCGAGCGCTTTTTATGAAGGCAAGGCATTTGACCCCATAATCTTAGTTCAGATTATATCAGTATTCGAAAGCCTAGAAACACGAAAGCCACACCTTGCCTAGGCAGATGTGGCTTATACGTTATTGAAAGTTATAAGATCTATTTCTATTGTTTGATGTTGATTGTTTCTATTGTTCGATGGTGATTGTGCGCATTCGACCGCCACTCCTATTACCTCTCCCCTGTTTCATTCGTTGTTCCAGCTTAGCTCTATATTGCTCAGTGGTTATCTGAACACCTTTTTTGGGCAGATTAACATCTTTACTGTTTACATTCCTGTACTCGATACTTTTCGCCACAACATTGGTCGCCTTACCCTCAATGGCTAACACAGCACCCTCGGTCCACAACGCTGGGTTAGGTGAAAAATCAAACCCAAGCTCCTTCGTATACCAGATGCTGGATTCATCTATAATTTCGCGCTCTTCGTTTTGGATATTGCGCTTGGTTACCGTTTTTACAACCACCTTATTGCAGTTGAACCCTAAGATCTTCTTTGTTTCATCAGATTTGGTGATCGTCTTTACTGGCGCCTCAGCTGGGCTCCCGTTTGCCGCCATGCGCATGAAGGGCATACTTGACTCACCCAATTTCGATTGTAAAAAGAACGTCGAATCGTTCATATCGAACACTTCTGTGAGCTTATGGTCAAGGAAATCAAAGTAAAGATCGCGACTGGCGCCACCAAATCCGCCGAAGCGCATTCCGCCACCTCCGCCGCCGCCGCCGCCATTACTGTCTTCGCTTTCTTCAACACGCGTGTAGCTGGCGTTTGTCGCGTTAAACAAGAGTTCAAAGTCTGTCGTTGATCGCTGTGGCATTCTCGCTAACATTTCCTCAGAGAGCTTTATTCCATTACCAACAGCCATGGCTGCAGGATTGAAAGTAGATTGGAACGCTATCGCTCCAGATTGTTTTTTTTGTTGCGCATTAACTTGCACTGTAAAAAGAAGCAGGCCAAGGATGGCTGCAATTGACTTTCTCATGTTGTTGATTGAATAACTTAGTAGATTAAATTTGCGAATCCGGAAATCGCTTATTTGATTGCAACAGTACTGACCAGTGTAGGCTGCTTAGGTTTAATTACGTAAAATTAATATTCCGTACTTTCAAGCCATCCATTTGCCAGCACATCCGCCAAATGCATCGTTTTTAAAGGAATGTTATGCTTGTCTATATATCCCTGCAGATGTAGCAAACAAGATAGATCAGTTGAAATAATATATTCTACTTCCTGCTCCAGTGCATTATTGATCTTCTGTTCTGCCATGGCAGAAGCAATCGCGTCAAACTTCACGCTGAAAGTTCCTCCGAAGCCGCAACACATATCAGTTTCCTTCATCTCCACCATTTCAAGTCCATGAACTTTAGAAAGCAGCTGTCGTGGTTCTTCTTTAATGTGACATTCGCGAAGGCCGCTGCAAGAGTCATGGTAAACGGCTCTACCGTCAAGCTCTGCACCAAAGTAATCACGCTTTAGAACATTTACCAGAAAATCAGAAAGTTCAAAGATGTTCGCCTGTATGTTCCGGCAGCGGTTGTGTACGGTTGTATTAGTAAACAGGTCGTTGTAACCATTCTTTACCATCCCAACACAAGAGGCAGAAGGTGCTACAATGTATTTGGTATCAGAAAAGTCATTTAAAAACTTTGTACCGGTTTCTTTGGCTTCTTCCCAGTATCCGGCGTTATAGGCTGGTTGACCACAGCAGGTTTGCTTTGAATTGTAGCTCACCTGGCAGCCTGCCTTTTCAAGAACCTTAATCGTGTTAAAAGCTGTTTGAGGATACAACTGGTCTACAAAGCAAGGCACAAATAACTCTATCTTCATTATAATTATTTAAATATCAGCGCTGATTTTGCAGCAACATTCTTAAATTCTGCCTTTCTAAGGAACAGCAAAAATATCAATCCTACAACAAAAAACGATATGAGTGCCAGAGTGGAATTTCGCATGTTACCCGTAAGTTCTTCAACATAAGCAAAAGTCACCAGACCGGCAACAATGGACAGCTTCTCTGTAACGTCATAAAAGCTAAAAAAGGATGCAGTATCGGCAGTTTGTTCAGGAATATACTTCGAATAGGTAGATCTGGACAATGATTGGATACCCCCCATAACCAGACCAACAATGGCTGCCAGTACATAGAACATCATTGTGCTGTCTACAAAGTAAGCGCCTATGCAGATAAACACCCAAATAACAACTACGCCAATTAGAACTTTGATATTCCCGTATACTTTTGATAGACGGGACATCAGGTTGGCTCCCACAATTGCGACCAATTGGATGATCAGAACAGTTATGATAAGGCTTGAAGTTGGTAAGTTTAATACTTTTTTGCCGAAGCTAGCGGCTACAAGCATAATCGTTTGTACGCCCATGGAATAAAAGAAAAATGAGAACAGGAACTTCTTTAAAAGCTCCATTTGTTTTACCTGTGCCCAAACCTTCTGCAGTTCCACAAAGCCATTGGGTACTTTACTTTGCTCCAGTGGGTTAAAGTTCGGACTGCCCTTTGGGAGTACATAGAAAGGAATCTGCGCAAAGATAATCCACCAAAGGCCAACGAGTAAAAATGATAATCTCGGAGGGAAGCTTGCATCGGTGATCCCGAACCATTCCGGTTTTAGCACAAACACCAGGCAGACCAATTGCAGCAGAACACTACCAACGTAGCCGTAAGAAAAGCCTTTTGCACTTACAGAATCCTGCTTGTCTAAAGTTGCAATTTCTGGCAAGTAAGAATTGTAAAATACGAAACCGCCGGCATATCCGACAGCCGCAAGAGCAAAACAAATTACACCCCACTCCAGTGTTTCTAACTTGAAATAATAAAGGCCGCAGCAGGCAATGGCACCAAGCCAGGTAAAAAGCTGCATGTAGATTTTCTTGTTTCCACGATGATCGGCGATGGAGCTTAGAAATGGGGATATCAAGACAATAACAAGATAGGCTACAGCGAGCGCATAGTTTGATAATGCCGTATTAACAAACGAGTTTCCAAAAAAAGTAACCTTGTCGCCATGTTCTTTTGTCGTGGTGATTGCAGTAAAATATGCAGGAAATATGGTGGATGTAATGACCAGGTTGTAAGCCGAATTGGCCCAATCGTACATAGCCCAGGCGCGAATTACCTTCTTATTATTCTTAATTTCCATACATTGAATGAGGAAACTAAAGTATAAAAATAATCAGTATCGACCTTAATTTACTTTCTCGAGCTTTGCAGTACCTGCTTTCTTCTCTGAAACATTCTTCGGACTGCCCTTGTAATAGATTTCCGTTGCGCCAGATGTGTTTACCTTCAAATCATTTAATACGTTGATGGTTGATTTGCCAGTCCCTTCTATATGCAGATCGTAGTCGCCTACAACAAAGGTAAAAGCATTAAGGTTCAGTACACCTTTGCTAGTAACCTTGTGGCTGCCTGCTTGGCCTCTTAACGTTAACTTTGCTGCACCGTCAACTTCCGTTTCAATATTTGCAGCATTGATATCCAGGTTAAGATCCGGAGCTCCAGTTAGATCAAGGTTCAAGTCTGCAAGGTTGATCTTGCCTTCTGAATATATAATGCTTGAACCACTGGCCTTGATCAGCTTTAATGCGCCGATACCGGCATGGATGATGATGCTGTCTGTACCGCAGTACTTCATTGGGTCAAGCGCAACCTTGAACGTATGGCCACTCACATCAGGTTTAATCTGTTCGATTATATTGGAGTCTGCAGAAATCTTTATGGCAAAGGAACTATCTTGTCTTAGTACCAGCTTAATTGGTCCGCTTATTTCGATCTCATCAAAAGGTTTAACAGTTGCATCTTTAATCAGGTGTTTACCAGAGTCTTCAATGCATTTAGACGAACAGGATGAGAGCAATACAGATGCAACAAGTGTCAGGTAAATTCCGGTGTTAATCAGAGATCTTTGTTTCATAGGTTCGTATTTGTTTTAACAGCTTATAATGCGATCAAAGCTTTAACATTGCTTGCTGTAAGCTTATGATTATTTCAATGTTTTGTTTTATGCTCAGATTATACCTTTTATTAAAAGGAGCTCGTTTGCATTTTCTTCTACTAATATAGCAACTAAGTTCAATTGCCTGCCTACAAATAGTAGTTTTTGCCGTCTGTTTTGATCTTTCCCGCGTCAAGTAGCAGTCGGATTTGATTTAACTTTTCAGTCTCAGTTCCGGTTTTAATGGCCGAAAGTAATTCACCTAGATCATGCGGATTGGTCTGTAGTAAAGTTGCGATTTCAAACTCAATCTTATCGTCCAACTCTGCAAGTTCCTGTTGTTTCCTTTCCGCTAAGCAAACATCACAGGCGCCACATTTCTCGGCAAATGGCTCATCAAAATAACTCAGCAGCTGTATACTTCTACAGCTTGGCGTAGAGGCGTAAGCCAGAACTGCTGCAATCTGATCTTCCTGGATCTTCTTTCTCAATTCGATGTATTTTACATCGACGTCCATATGCAGCTGGTCGACTCTGGGACGTATAAACTGAAGTTGTGGCTGATCTGTTTGCGGCAAATAAGAAATCAGTTCCTGCTCCTGTAGCTTATTCAATAGATTTACCACAGAATGATAGGAGATTTTTAACCTACCGGCAATCTCGTCTTCCTTAATCTTTACATATTGGTCAAAGGCACCTCCGTAAGAACGTAGTACTGTTTTAATCAAGGGATCGAAGCCGGAGTTCTCGATCTGAAAACGATACACATCTTCATTGCTTTGAATAAACATTAAACGGGATTGCAGAAATATATTTTCAGACAAGGTCAGGTAGCCATCATGCTCAAGAAACTTCATGGCACCAATCGTTTTCAGTACGCCGAGTTTAAAGCGCTTGCAGAACTCTGCCAGATCAAAAGGGAAGCTCAGCCCCTCGCCGGCACCATAGGCCAGTTGGTAATAACTGCCCAGATAGTGGTATGCTTTTCGAATATCCTCTACTGAAGGAAAGTTGTCGGTGTACTTGGCGCGTAAGGCCATCTGGTCTGATTTATTAGCAATCAATACCGCAAAGGCCCTATGTTCATCACGCCCTGCCCTTCCCGCCTCCTGGTAATATGCTTCCAAACTTTCGGGCAAGTCCAAATGCACAACAAAACGTACGTCTGGCTTATCAATGCCCATTCCGAATGCATTGGTCGCTACCATTACCCGGATTTTGTTTTTTTTCCAGTCTTCTTGCTTACGCCCGCGCTCGTCTTTATCGAGCCCTGCATGGTAAAAATCAGCTGCGATGCTGTTGCGCTGAAGAAATAATGCCACTTCCGCAGTTTCCCTCCGGTTGCGTACGTAAACCAAACCCGTCCCCTTCACGTTCGTAACGACATCAATTAACTTTCGGTACTTGTCTTCCAGATCAAAAACCACATAACTTAGGTTTCTACGGGCAAAACTCTTTACGAAGATCTGAGGATCATTAAACTCGAGTTTCTCGACAATATCTTTGCGTACGAACTTAGTGGCAGTCGCCGTTAGGGCGATCATTGGGATCTTTGGAT
>JAQBOT010000484.1 GCA_028287885.1 Pedobacter sp. | reverse complement strand
CTATTGGAGAAACATTTGTCCAGGTTCACAACGCTTAATCTATATGAGCGTACGGTGATGCACTACTATCTTTTACTGAAGCGGCTGAGCCTTTCCGAACAACGCTCTTTTGGATTAGATTCAAGTTATGTAGAAGTAGAAAAAGTGCCTTTAATCTTCGTTTCAACTGATGACGTTGAACTCAACAGATTACCGGTTTAATACACAGACTGCCGGTTTAGTCAACAGTCTGCCGATCAACTAAATCTGTCCTATAAAACAAAAGGCCCGATGGGGCCTTTATATAAGAAAGTTATTTTAGGCGCTCAGCCCAAGTTTACTGTGCTTGAAGCCATATAAAAAGTACACCACAAGTCCAATTACAAGCCAGATGCCGAAACCCATCCAATTTGAAATACCCAATTCACACATCATATACAAACAACTGATCAATCCCAGAACCGGAATCAAAGAAAGGTTTTTTTTGATGCAAAAGTAAGATATGGATACACAGATCATGAAGAAGATCCACATTGGAATCTTGTGTTTAAACAAGCTCCAACCATGTTCATACTTCTTTTCCCGGTCAACGGTAGCACGGTCCACAAAACTTTTATACTCAACTGGAGTCAATTTGTTCAGGTATGCTTCTTTGTCGATATTCTTTTCCACAAAACCATTGCCTTGCTCGTCATTTCTGATTTGTCGTTCAACTGCGGTAAGCTCTGAGTTACTAAGTGATGTAACGAAGCTTACTGGATCTTGAATTCTAGGCTGGTTTAAAACAAAGCTCTTGGCGACTGGCCTATTGGCTGTAAAAGCAAAGAGTATGAATATCAAAAACGCCGGCGGCACAACATATTTGGCATTAACATACGGGATCTTGAATTTCCTATTGATGTTGGGTTTATCCTGCAAAACCAACACCCCTGCACATACCAGCACAAAAGCGAATAGTGTTCCAATCGAACATAAATCAGTAACGATGGTCAGGTTCATAAACAACGAAGGCACGGCAACCACAAAACCAACAACAATGGTCGCAAAAGAGGGGGTATGGTATTTGGGATGTATTTTAGAAAAAGCCTTTGGCAGCAAACCATCGCGGCTCATACTCATCCAGATTCTTGGTTGTCCCATTTGGAAGACCAACAGCACACTTGCCATGGCAAATACTGCACTTACGGCAATAATCCCGCTCATCAACTTCAAGTCGATTTGATCAAACACGAAAGCCAGTGGGTCACCTACTGCAAGCAGTTTGTAGTTCACGATTCCGGTTAATACCAGTGCAATTGCAACATAGAGCAGGGTACAAATGATAATTGCCCACATCATCCCTCTGGGAAGATCCTTTTGCGGATTCTTGCATTCCTCAGCTGTGGTTGATATCGCATCAAATCCAATGTAAGCGAAAAATACAGCGGATACTCCTCTTAATACCCCACTAACTCCGTTGGGTGCAAAAGGGTTCCAGTTTCTTGTGTCCACGTAAAAGACGCCGACCGCAAGAACCAATAAAATGACTGCCAGTTTTACCACAACCATGGCATTACTGGCGTTTTTAGACTCTTTCATGCCCCGGTAAACCAGTGCAGTAATAAAGATAATTATTCCCAAAGCAGGTAGATCAGCAACAAAATGGAAGCCTCCAATCTGTGGTGCAGTCATCCATGCATTATTGGAAATGCGGGTTACGTCATCCAGGTTTGCAAAGCTCTTTCCTGCTTTCAACAAGGCTGTTGCCTGCTCATGTCCGCTGTAAGCGGTAAGGTAATCCATGGTCATCCAGTCTGGTAGGTGAATACCATTGATACCGAGTGCTGGAATGTTTATGGAGGAGAGCAGCCCGGTAAAGTAGTCGGACCAGGAGATCGCAACCGTTATGTTCCCAATCGCGTATTCCATAATCAGCGACCAGCCGATGATCCAGGCAACAAGCTCTCCAAATGCTACGTAGGAGTAGGTATAGGCACTTCCGGACACTGGTACCATGGAAGCAAATTCAGCATAGGCAAAAGCCGCAAAACTACAAGCGAGTGCAGTAAATATAAAAAGAAAAATCACTGCAGGGCCACCGTCTGCGCTTGCTTTGCCGATCGTACTAAAAATCCCAGCACCAATAATTGCGGCAATCCCGAAAGCGGTAAGATCTCTTACCCCAAGTGTCTTGTGTAAAGAAGATCCATGGTCACCATATCCGGTTTCGGCATCATGCAGTATTTTGGCAATAGATTTTTTTCTGAAGAGTTTTTCAAACATAGTCGTTGTTAGTCTGCTTGTTTTTGCCAAACATATAAATAAACTTATTAATTAACTGATGAACTAATCTAATTTGGCCAACTCATCTTTTATAAATGTAGCAAGTTCCTTAACGTACTCAACGCTAAAATCAAACTTGATACCTGCGGTTTCATAAATCTCGTTCATCGGTTTTGTATAACCCAATGAAAGGGCTTGCAGGTATTGTTTAATGGCAAGTTCTGGGTTTTCCTTGTAGTTTTTGTAAATAGCAATGGCGCCGAGTTGTGCAATTGC
>JAQBOT010000471.1 GCA_028287885.1 Pedobacter sp. | reverse complement strand
CGGGACATCGGTATCGCTGCCAAAATCGTAAACCGCGAAGTCAATAAAGCCGGCCTGGTGGATATACTTGGTGAGGCCGGTACAGTTAACATTCAGGGTGAAGAGCAGAAGAAGTTAGATATTTTCGCGAATCTACAGTTTATTGCGGCCCTTACAAGCGGCGGCGAATGCTGTGTGGTTGCAACCGAAGAGGAGGAGGAGTTTGTTCCAATCGACTCACCGGTTTCTAAAGACGCTAAATATATTGTCTGTATCGATCCTTTGGATGGCTCATCTAACATCGATGTTAATGTTGGCGTTGGAACCATCTTTTCTATTTACCGCAGGAAATCTATAGATGGACTGGCAACGCTGGAAGACGTGCTTCAAAAAGGTACGGATCAGGCGGCTGCGGGATATGTGATCTACGGCTCCTCAACCATGATGGTTTATACCACAGGGAAAGGTGTGAATGGATTTACGCTCGATCCATCTATTGGGGAGTTCTGCTTGTCGCACCCCGATATGAAAGTACCAACACAGGGCAAGATCTATTCGCTAAACGAAGGCAATTACGTGCATTTTCCTGCAGGTGTAAAAAAGTTTATAAAGTATGCCCAGGTGGAAGATGCCGCAACTGACCGCCCTTATCACGCCCGATACTGTGGGTCTATGGTTGCAGATATCCACCGCAATTTGATAAAGGGTGGCATCTATATCTATCCGACAACATTGAAGTCGCCAAATGGAAAGCTGAGGTTGTTGTATGAGGGAAATCCAATGGCTTTCATTATGGAGCAGGCTGGCGGGGTCGCCTCCGATGGCTTTCGCCGGATCCTCGAAATTCAACCTACTGAGCTCCATCAAAGAGTGCCTATATTCATTGGTTCTGAGGAGATGGTCAGGATGGTTGAAGGGTTTATGGCTGAACAACCAACACTGGAAACAAAATCAAGCGAGCGTGTAGATGAAAAGTTTGAGGATGCAAAGATTATCGGTGGTATTGATTAAAGCAAAGTAGCTTTATTTCTCTCCGCTTCAAACTCGTAATCTATACCCTGAGTCGCCTTCGCTTTGGATGCTGCTACGGCGAGTTGATCACATCGTTCATTCTCCGGGTGATCGTTGTGGCCTTTAATCCAGGTAAAGGATACCTTATGTTTCTTATATACATCCAAAAAGCGAATCCAAAGGTCTTTGTTCTTTTTGCCACTGAAGCCTTTTTTTACCCAGCCGAAAACCCACTTTTTTTCCACCGAATCTATCACATATTTAGAATCTGAGAAGATCATGACCTCTGCACCGGGACTTTTAATGCTGTTCAATCCTTCGATGACAGCAAGGAGCTCCATCCGGTTGTTTGTAGTCATTCGAAAGCCTGCACTTAATTCTTTATAGTGCTGACCGGATTTCAGAATAACCCCGTAGCCACCAGGACCTGGGTTTCCGCTGTCTGCGCCGTCTGTGTAAATTTCTATCATATGATTAAAGCAAAGCTAAGTTTTTATGACTGAAAACAGGGTTCCTTATTGCAATTTCGGCTTAGGGCTGATATAAATTGCTATATGCAGAATTAGAATTCCATCTAATTGCCATTTAGTCCCCGAACAATCAAAATACAAATGCTTGTATCCTAACTGCTTATTCGTTATCTCCGCGGAATTTGTAAATAAATTTGCTTCCAATATATTAAATCGTACTTTTGTGACCATAAAGCACGGTGGTTTTAGCTCAGTTGGTTAGAGCATCGGTTTGTGGTACCGAGGGTCGTGGGTTCGAGCCCCATATTCCACCCCGAGTTTTTGAAAGCAGTCTATAAGGACTGCTTTTTTTGTTTAAGGAACTTAATTGCATGCGAAACAACACCTGCTGACTGCATGTACCGAATTTTTCATTTCGCCTCTCTCTTTTATAATTTTATACTAACTAGCTTTCCAATTTCATCCGGATGAATTCTTGCCAGTGTCTATTCAGATCTTAGTCACTCTTGCCCAACACCCGGTATTTACAAGGGGGATACAGGGGAAATTGCCCTGCATTGGCCCTGGTTGAGCCCTGTTTGGTCCCTGTTTGCACCCTGTTTCCGGGGTTTGTGGCTGCTTGCTGACGCGTACAGATTTGCAATACTTACAGGCCCTGAACAGAGCTTCTAAAAACTCCAACTTTCCTACAGGATTTCTCGCTATATAGCTTAGTAAACAAACAAAAACCATGAAGCAAGCAAAGACGATGTTGGTATTGGCGATTTCTGCCTGTATGTGTATTATGTATCCTTTGACGATGAATGCCCAGCAAAAAACAGGCTTTCACATTCTAAAAAAACACAAGATTGGCGGTACGGGTGGATGGGATTACATCACTGTAGACAGCCAAAACAAGAGGATGTATGTATCTCATGCAACGCAGGTCCATATATTAAGCATCGATGGTGATTCTATCGGGGTAATAGAAAAGACAAACGGTGTTCATGGGATTGCTTTGGCCAAACCCTTTGGTAAAGGCTATACCAGCAATGGCAGGGATAACAGTTGTACCGTATTCAACTTAAAAACTGATAAACCAGTTGGGACCATCGCTGTCGGCAGCAATCCTGATGCGATATTCTTTGACCAGTTTAGTAAGAAAGTATTTGTTTTTAACGGCAGGAGCAATGATGCGACCGTAATAGACCCAGCCACAGATAAGGTCCTGGCCACCATTTCAATTGGTGGGAAGCCCGAAACGGGGGTGTCTGATGGAAGGGGCAAGGTGTACGTAAATTCAGAAACAACTAACGAAGTTGTAGTGATCAATGCCAAAACATTCAAAGTAGAGAAGAGATTTAAAATCATTGGCGGCGATGAACCATCTGGACTGGCCATCGATCCGGTAACAAATCGCCTGTTTATAGGCTGTGGCGGCAACCAAACATTTGTTGTCATGGATGCCAATACGGGTAAGAACCTGGCCAAGTTCCCAATCGGAAATTGTGATGGTGTAGTGTTTGATCCTGCGCTTAAACTTGCTTACAGTTCGAACGGCGAAGGTACGTTATCTGTAATCAGAGAGGTAAACGCAGGTAAATTCGAGTTTGTAGAGAATATACAAACGGAAAGAAGTGCCCGCACGATTGCCCTTGACCCGGCTACGCATCATGTATTTTTACCTGCAGCACAAACGCAAGAGGTTGCTCCAACGGCAGATAATGCGAACCCACGGGCGAAAATTGTGCCTGGCAGTTTTCATGTAATCGAAATAGGTAAATAAGACCTAGCCAAATCTTTTGTATCAAGAATTTTATGCAATCCCTTGCTGGAGAAATCGGGCGAGGGATGTTTATGTTTATAAGCTAGACTCGAATCCAATTTCTATACAGAATTGAATGGAATCTTTGGCGGCTTATAGACACTATGAAATATCTGTTAACAATTCTATTATCATCTATTTTCTTCCTGGCGTCAGCACAAACTGGAAATCCAAAGGGTAAAATCACCGGCAAAATAATTGACGCATCCACTAAGACTGGGTTTGATTATGCAACAATAACGGTCTTTCCTCAAGGGAATACCACAAAACCTTTAACCGGTACGACCTCGGATAACAAGGGAAATTTTACGATCGATGCGCTCCCTTTCGGTGAGTATAGCATCAGCGTTAATTTTATTGGCTATCAACGAAAGAACATTGAGCATGTTAAGTTAGCTGCCGCAGAGCCAAATCGGTCTTTAGGTACGATTCAATTAAATCCAACTGCCGAAATGCTCAAAGCGGTGAGCATTACCTCCAGGGCGCCGGTGGTTGAAAATCGAATCGATAAGATGGTTTACAATGCAGCAAACGACATCACCTCGCAGGGAGGGATTGCTCTGGATGTTTTAAAGAAGGTACCGCAGGTAAACGTAGATATCAATGGCAATGTAGAATTGCAGGGAAATTCCAATATCCGCTTTTTAATTAACGGAAAGCCCAGCAGCGTTTTTGGCGCTAGTGTAGCCGATGCGTTAGCAGCTATTCCGGCAAGCCAAATCAAAAGTATTGAAGTAATTACCAGTCCTGGTGCAAAATACGATGCTGAGGGTACTGGAGGAATTATTAACATCATACTCAAAGACAACAAGGTACAAGGAATGAACGGCAGCATAAATCTTTCTGCAGGTACACGCCTGAATAATGGCTCTGCTAATTTCAACGTGAGAAATGGGAATTTTGGTATTGGAGCCTTCTTTAGTGGCAATGCACAAGTAAATACCCGGAGCAGGAACTCACAGGATCAGTTGTCATCAAATGTTGCAGGCGACACCCTTTTCCATCGCATCCAAAATGGATACAGTGATTTCAATCGAAATGGCTACCAGTCGGGCTTAAGCTTCGACTGGGCCATCACGCCCAAAGACAACGTTACAGCTTCTGTCGGATACAACCATTTTGGTAATAAGAACCAAGGCATGACCAATCAACAGGATGTGATTAGTAATGGGCTGGATGAAGCCTTGAGCAACAGCTTGAGCAGCCGTAATTCGAGTAGCCAGTTCAATGCACACGCGCTTGATTACAATGTAAACTACCGCAAAACGTTTAACAAGGACGGTCAGGAGCTTAATGTATTGTTCACATCAAGTCTGGGAAGCAACCAGTCTGAATACAACCAGGTACAGTACCATTCTGCCGGCGGTATGCCGTTTTCAGGGAACAATAGTATTAGTCCGGGATCAGAACATGAAACAGAAATATCAGCAGATTATAGTCAACCTTTGGGTAAGCATTTGACACTCGAAACTGGCTTTAAAACTACCATACAAACCATTAAAAGCATTGCAGATGTAAATACATTGGATAGTTTAAGCCATTCTTACAGTTTGGATCCGCTTCAATCTTATAATCTCTTTTATAAACGAAATGTGTATGCAGGATATCTGTCGGCAAGCTTTTCAGTGTTTAACTTCCTTGACATAAAAGCGGGAGGACGTGTAGAGCGAACAAATACGGCCATAGATTTTCCAAATACCTCTATTCCGAGTTATGATGTTTTTGCGCCTTCTGCAGTGATTTCGCATAACTTCAAAAATGCACAGACATTGAAAATCAGCTACACGAAGCGGATTGAACGACCCGATTTCCGTGAATTGAATCCTTTTAAAAACTTAAGCGATCCGTACAATATCAGCACAGGAAACCCATTGCTGAAGCCTGAAATTGGTAACAATTATGAATTGGGTTACAACAAGTCGTTTAAAAAAGGTGGGAACATTTATATCGCACTTATTGCCCGTTACAACACGCAGGATCTGAAACCCTATACAATCAATTATGCCCAATACCTGATCGGTGATTCTATATACAGGAACGTGAATGTTTCGACACGGGTCAACATTGGACAGGAATTAACAACTGGTTTAAACCTGTCTGCTTCTATGCCGGTTGGCCAAAAGCTAAATTTCAGAACAAATATTTTTGTCTCGAACCGTCGCGTTGTTAATGAATTAAACGTGATCAGTCGCGTTACGAATGGCTTTGGCTACAGGGTTAACTTAAATGGAACTTACCAGCTGCCAAAAGACCTGGTTGTGGAACTGTTTGGTAATTACAACTCCTCATTCACGAATGTTCAAGGGAAGACGCCTCACTTCATCAGCTATAATTTTGCATTGAGGAAACAGTTCTTAAATAAGATGGCCAGCTTCGGATTTACGACGACAAATCCTTTTAGTCAATATGTAAATCAAGCCTCTACGATAGCAGGAGCAAACTTTAAAACTAACAACCTACGCCAGGTACCCTTTCGCTCATTTGGAATTAGCCTAATGTATAAATTTGGTAAGCTGGAGTTCCAAAAAGAGAAGCAAAACGACAATCTACCCGGGCCAGGTGAAAATTAAAGGTCGTAATGGCGGCTCTAGGTAAATAATTTGTTACTAAGTGATAGAAAATTTGCTGAAGGACATTGCTTACAGCCTTTTGGATACTCAATTAAATAAAAATTAATTTTCGTGTTGGCATAGAAAACAAAATTGCTGTATATTGATTTAAAAATTAACATACTTCAAAATTTATGAAAAGGTATGCTGCCTTTATAATCCTACTTTTCATCCTACCTAATGTTTGTTCCCTAGTGTTAGG
>JAQBOT010000464.1 GCA_028287885.1 Pedobacter sp. | reverse complement strand
CATAAGCGCTACGATAGCCGATGAGTTTTTGTCTTTCTCAACGAGATCAAAGTAATGTACGGCAGTCTGAGGTTTAAATGTATGGTTTGTCACATCTGCAATTACCCAGAAAGTACGATCCGCATAAGAACGTTCCAGTGTCTGCTGAATGTTCTGAGTCAATTCTGATAACTTTAGAGGCCTATCCACAACGTAATAATTTGTTTAAAGCTACCATTCAAGATTCATTTAGCCGCCTATAGCAGAAATATCAAATTCAGCAGTTGGATGCACTTAGCTTCGTGCGCCGCTACTCGTTAGCATATCTCTCTTACATATCGATCCAACCAGCTTTTAAGAGGCTCCCGTTGTGATATATAGTTAAATAGGTAGATACCAGACCAAGCGCAGCAAATGCCAGCTAAAACATCCAAAACATAGTGATGGCTTGTGTAAACTGCCGTAAACCAAATCCCCAGCATAACAATGCCGAAAAATAGATTAAATGCGCCAAGCCGATTCTTCAAACCATAATAAAGAACGATAACGGGATATGAAGAGTGTAATGATGGCATAGCCGCAAATACATTAGAACTCTTGCTATAGATGGATTTAAAAATAGGAATGCCCATGTGATGATCAAAACGTGCAAGTCCCCCAGTATTTCCAGGTGTATGTGCAATGAACTCAAAACCATGAACTTGAATGTACCAGGGTGGTGCAGCAGGATACAGATAATAGATGATAAAGCCTAAAATGTTAACCAATACGAAAGTGAAGGAGAAATACAAAAACTGCAAACGGTCTCTAAAGAACAGAAAGCCGGCAAATACCAATGGCACCGGAATCCACAATAGGTAAAAGATTCCGCTTACAACATCAATGTAAGGATGTGTGTGGTTTTTTAAGTACTCATTTGGGGTCAAGATCAAACCGTTTGAGTGGATACCGAAGATGCTTTTTTCCAGATTATAGAGTTCAGAAATGCTAACCGAATGATAGTTGTAATTCGGAAAAGCCTTCATGTAATCAAAGATTATCCAGTAAATAATGAAGATAGAAAATCCGAGTATAAACTTTCTGCTGAACTTCGACGCATAATAATTTAGATTGAAAATAAGAACCAGTATGATTTGATCAGATCTAAAACCAATTAAAAAATGGGAAAGCAGTAAATAGCCTAGAGAAATTCCAGTTGTAATCAAGAATGTTTTAATGGTATAAATAGACGTATCTATCTTAAGCGTCTCGGCCATTCTACTTCTTTGAAATATTTGACCTGAATATACTATCCCAAAAATTGGAACTGACTCCGAAACCCTTTGTAGGGTCAGAATAATGATGCAGCATATGGTGCTGTTTAAGGCGTTTTAAGAAAGGACTTTTAAAGTTCGCATGATGAAGAGCATAATGACCGATATCATAGATTAGGTAGCCAGTAATGAAGCCGAGAAATATTGGGAAAAGGCTGGCTTCAGGCAAGATGGCCTTAAACAAAAAGAAAAATGCTAATGCCAACGGTACGCTTGCTGAAGGTGGTATGACCAAACGCTTTGCATCATTTGGATAATCGTGGTGCACACCATGAAATATGAAGTGAATTCTTTGTCCCCAGGCCGACTTTGGGTAAAAGTGAAAAACGAAACGATGCAATACATATTCTGTAAACGTCCAAATGAAAAGACCAACGACAACATAGCCTACAAACGGTAGTATAGTCATGTTAAGCTGGATCAAACACTTCCAACCTAAGAAAACGATAACTGGAATGAAAACAATAAGCGGCACAAAAAAGTCAACCTTTGATAAACGCTCCAACATGTTGTTTTGGAACATCCTTACAGAATCAGATGAATTTGAAATGAAATTCTTTTTCATGAGTTCTTAAATTTTAATGCGTTCGAGCATCTGTAAGCCACTTGTGGGGCTTGCACCCTTCAGTTCCACGTATTTAACATTTGGAATCCAGAATGAGCCTCCTTCAATCCTAACAAATATCCGATCTAACTGGATCTTCTTGTTATTAACAGTCGCAAATACATGGTATTTATTATCTAATTCCGACTTTCTTAAGTACAGAGGAAACTTCTTGTAGGAAACAAGACGAAGTTCATATTCATTATTTCCAATCGACTTAGTTTGTAAGCCATAGGCAAACTTTTTCTGTATGTAGCTTAAATCTTCGCGTTGCCCATTTTCCTGGTATCGTAACCAATACACTTTTACGGGGTTGTCTTTATCCAAAATACCAGAACTGTTTACATTTAACTCATATATAATCGTATTGGTGTTTGGATCCCTTTGCATGTAAAATAGCTTATTTTGAATGCCTTTAGGAACGGGAAATTTCAAAGGCGATGGATCACCTCCCGGAGTTGTTTGTGCATTAGCTGCTATTGGATTGGCTAGGCTAAACAATACAGTCAATAGCACCACAGAAAAATTTATTGCTTTTCCCAACGGTATCGTTCCTGCAAGTTTCTCTTTCTGTTCCAAGGCCTTCTTTGCTCCTCTCAACCTACTTATCGCCGTTATGTTTGTCATAAATGCCATAATTGTAATAGGTATTGTAAAGATAGACATCGTTTCAAATATATGAAAGGAAACACCTGGCATAAATACTTTGTAATCACCACCGATAAAATGACCTGTGATTCCGCAAGCTATCGCACACACGCCTATTGTCACCACCCTTTCCGGGCGTTGCATTATTCCGCCTTTGCATTCTATTCCAAGGCCCTCCGCGCGGGCTCTTGTATAGCTAACCATCATGGAGCCCATGAGTGCAATAAATGCGAACAAAGAACTTAAGAAATAGTGATGAGAGACCAAATAGTAGCAAATGCCAAGAAAAAGTATAAGTTCACTATAACGATCAAGAACAGAATCGTACAAGGCACCGAAAGTAGAACTCATGTTGCCGAGTCGGGCAACCTGACCATCAAGCATATCAAATAAACCAGCGAAGAGTACTAGGGCACCACCCCAGCCTACAAATGATAGGTCGCCCCTATTTGTTTTTTCAGCACCAAATATAAAAATGATTGCTACGCCTATATTAAGCAACAACCCTATTGTAGTTACTGCGTTTGGGGTTAATCCGATACGTATAAGTGCTCTAACAAAAGGGTTGATAACTTTATAAATGCCCTGCTGCAAGTTATCCCTTAATGTTTTTGTTTCCATGTTGTTCGTTCTTGATAAAAATTAAAAATCAAATTTCACCATTGCCCGTATACCATATGGAGAAACTACAGGGTGGTCTAAATAATTGAACCGCTTAACCACATCAACTCTTAAGAGCTTAAATATGTTTCCAATACCTAAACTTCCTTCCATATATGGCTCCTTAGATAAAGAATAAGTCGTTTGTACACCTTGTCCGTTAATCGGAAATTGCAACAACGACTTATCATTGTCAGGGTTATTTTCGGCTCTTAAACCCCCGTAAAGGACCTTGAAGGATGCAATTTCCCTCAACTTTAATTTCTTCAGCAAAGGTACTTTATTAAAAAAGAAACCATTAAAATTATGGTCAATATTAAAACTTGCGTAATGATCACTCACAAACTCCATAAAGTTCATCAGGTTATATGAGCTTAGCTGGTATGCATAAGTTTGATTGGCCCTGTGAATGGTCAGCAGTGGAAACGGAACTTTGCCAAAAATATATCCACCTTCTGCCATGACATCGGAATAGCCAAGTTGAGACAGATAAAATCGTTTATCAATGCTGCCGTTTATATTTTGATAGGCATAGTCGCCAGCAAATACATCCTTTAAGCCAGCTGTATAACGCAGATTGAAGGTCGGATACTTGTCAATGATAGGTGTGCGATACAGTTTTCCCTGGTAAAATTTCTCATTAGGTGCATACCTAAGTGCTAAGCTGATTTCAGAAGTGTTTAAGTTGTTCACCCCATTTGGCGCGTTATTAACCAGGTTGTTAAAGTATAGAGAACCACCTGGCTTTTGTGTCCATTTTCTAAAAGAAACATTATAGGAGAAATGGCTTTCAAATTCTTGGACATACTCGAACTTGTAAAAGTCATTATAAAGAAGCATATTATTCTCGCCTCGTTTAAAAGATAAAAGAAAGTTATTTTCCTGTACAAATTGAAGTTCTTGACCAGGAATTTTGGTGTCTCTTTGGAAGCTTGCGCGCAAATAGCTTTGAGGGAACGAATAGATTGACTTGTTGTTAAGCGAGTAGGTTGAACTTAAGAAGTACTTCCATTTCTCATCCTTCATGCCATATGCCGCATAGGTCTCAAAATAATACCTCTTGCTTAAGGCTGTCGTCGTACGCCCGCCTAAACGTAATCTTAAGCCTTCAACATCATTAAAACTGTAAAAGGTGTTGACAGGTCCTACTTCAAATGCACCGAAGTCCTTATAGCCAGCAAATAGTAAGGTTACCAAGTCCATTGTCTTTTTAAAAGACGTCATCTTTTGCAACGTGTCAATATTTTTATAGACCTTCAAATTGGCCTCAGATAGCGTATCAACTCGATTTTTTACCCAAAATTCGTCATTGTGTTTAGCTGCGTCCGGTGCAATAACTAAAGCGCTACCAACGTACACACTTTCTGGTTGGGGGATGTTCGTTTTAAAGTTCTTGAAGGCCAAAGTCCGTTCACCCGTGAAACCGCCGCCTTTGTTCTTGTTCAGGCCGAAGTCCACAATTAAATTACTCTTGCTAAGGTAGTATCGGTTTTGTGCATTCTTCTCAAAGTTCAGTCTCGCCTCTAGATCACGAACAAAGTTTAGGTTGATGTTCTTGTTAACGGTTAAAAATGCACCTTGAACTGCATATTTTCCATCTAAAGTAATATAGAGTTTTCCCTCAAACAGCAAATCGGTGTTATTCCGCGGAATAAAAGAAAGCTCTATCAAGTTAGGGCTTTGCGTTCTAATCGTGTCTGTAATAAAGAACTTATAGAATGTCGGTGAAGCATCAGCAATGGGGCTTAAGAACTGATTACTTACGAGGGATATGTTATTAGAATAGATGTCAATATCAGCATACATACGCTCAAAATACTGACTTAACCCCTTGTTATCAATTAAGGGATTATCGAAGTTTACATGCTTGTCAGCTAGAATGATGCTCTTTTTCTTTTCCGGGTCTTTTTGATAGTAGTTCTGGGATAGTTTCTCCTCCATAAATACTGGCAAGATATTTTTTCCGCCGATCTTTGTAGAATCTTGTTTATCAAACAGAAATTGATATTTCCTAAAAATACGCTTGTTCTTAAATTTGTCTGAGAGATTACTCATTGAGAACATCATGCGCTCATACTGTTGATACTCAACAGTATTGTAACTTTCTAGACGGTTTTGGTCTTTATGATCAATAACCTGGCGGATTAATTCAACGGCCGGATTCGCTTTGTTGCGATAACGCGGACGTTTACCCGCAGTCACTACAACTTCATTAAGCGAAGTCGCTTCGGGCTCAAGCTTTACAATAATAACCTGGGTCTGAGAAGCCTTGACAGTTACGAATGAAGTCCTATATCCTACATAGCTGAATTGAAGTTCAGTATGACCTAAAGACGTGCTGATCGTGAACTTC
>JAQBOT010000462.1 GCA_028287885.1 Pedobacter sp. | reverse complement strand
ATTATGTTTACGGCTTATAAGTTGACGCGTAGGTCTGTAGGCGGCCTGATGGATGAAAGTAATACGGAGCTTGTAAAAAGTATTATTGATGTGCTGCAGGAACATCGTGAAATTCCATGGATTGATGTTCATAACTAGCGTGCCCAGCAATATGGTGCCGATGTACATATCGATTGCCACGTGACCTTTCCTTACTATTATGACTTGAACCGGGTCCATCGGGAGATTTCAGAGATCGATCAGCTGATCAATGCTAAAGTATCACATACCTCCGAGCTTTTTATCCATGCAGATCCATGTTTGCCGGCATGCTGCAACTACTGCAAGGTAGAACCTTGTCCGGTAAGGCAGGAGGCATTTAAGGCTGAAATTCGCTGGAACCTGGAGAACGTCACAAAAAATCAAAAACACTTCGATCAATGAGCTATTTCAACGTAAGGGTTTATGGGTTATTAATTAACCAGGCACACCAATTATTAATAAGTGATGAACAACAGGATGGCAAACGCTTTAGTAAGTTTCCGGGCGGCGGTTTGGAGCTTGGTGAAGGTTTAATAGATGCGCTTAAACGGGAGTTTATGGAAGAATGTAATGCGGAAGTAGAGGTACTTAACCATTTTTATACCACAGATTTCTATGAGAAGTCGGCTTTCAATGAAAGTCAGGTAATTAGTATTTACTATTTTGTGCGTGCAGTTCAGCCGCTTGTGCTTGACTTCAAAGAAGAAACCTTCGACTTCGATCCTTCCATGGATCAATCATTTAGGTGGGTTAGCTTGTCTGACTTGAAGCCTGAAAGTGTCACCTTTAAAACCGATCAGACGGTTGTTGAACTGCTGCTTAAAACAATGGAACTTTAACTAAACAGCCAGAACCTCGCTGGGGGTAATGGCATAGAATTGATCGCCAGCCTCTCTGTGGATTTTGCTTAGTCCGGTGAACGCGCTAAACGCCGGCATTACGGCGCATGTGGGACTGAAATAAAAACAAGGGAACCTGAGTTGCTGTCTTGCCTTTCCGTAAATGGTTACGCCCGGATGAATGTGCCCGGTTATATTAAAATACTCATCAAATTCAGTAGGCTTGTCGTGGATGAATCTAAATGGCGCCAGGAGCAGCTCCTTCCGTACCACCTCTATACCTAGGTTTGTATAGGCCTCATTGGAAAGCGCATCATGATTGCCTTTCACCAGAATGAATTTCACTGCTTGATGTTCATTTCGCCAGGCTTCAAACAGAAGCACATCACTGTTCAACTTGTTGTGGAACATATCGCCAGTAATTAGCACGACATCAGGGTTATAAAGTTTGATTAGTGAACCTAATCTTTGCAGGTCATGCGCTCCAATGGTAGCCGGAACAGGGATGCCATACTTGCGAAAATGTGCTGATTTTCCGATGTGAAGGTCACTGATGATGAGCATTCTTTTGGCTGCCCAGTAAATGGCTTTTTCTTTGTTTAATTCGAGTTCTTCCCCGCTACACTTGATGATCATTTTTCTTCCTCGACTTTTTCTCTGACTCCGCAGTCATGCGTTCTATCCTTTGTCCCAATTCTTCAGAGCTCATATTTTCTCTTAAACTATCAACTTTGATGGGAAAACAAAGCGGTGTGTACTGATCAGTCTTAATGATGACCACCTTACTTGCCTGGATCCGGTACAATGCAGCTGCAAGCCTGGGTTCCTCTATCTGCTGATAGAAGGCCTCATCGTAAGCCTGCCGCAATAATAAGTTATGTTTGTCATAATCACTGAATACGTTGAAAAATAACCCAGCAGAGGACTGCAGATGTCGGTTTGCTACATACTTTCCTGGGTAACCCTGGAAAACGAGGCCGGAGATGCATGCAATATCTCTAAACTTCCTCCTGGCCATTTCTGTGGCATTAATGCTGGCAACGATATCTTCACCAAGGTGCTCAGGACTGAATAATTGTTTGATGTTTGGTTCATCGAGCGGGATCGGCTGCTCGCTGAGCAATTCGAAACCATAATCATTCATGGCAATCGAGAAACTGATCGGTGTTACTTTACCGAGTCGGTAGGCTATAAGGGCAGCAAGTACTTCATGTACCAGGCGGCCCTCAAACGGATAGGCGAAAAAATGGTAGCCGTCTTTGGTATCGATCAATTCAATTAAAAATTCATCGTCTTTCGGGACGTGAGACACTTTTTCCTGCCGTTCAAAGAGGGGAAAGATAAACGCGAGCTCCTCATCTTTGTGATTTTTGTCCAGAGCCTCGTTGTACTTTCGTCTAAGAATAACGCCAAGGTTTGCAGAAAGTGGCATTCTGCCGCCCAACCAACTTGGCGTAATGGCCGTTTTCAATTTGCTTTTACGTACGAGCACTGTCATGTCTTTAACCATGACAAACTCCAGTACCCTTCCTGCGAGAGCGAAGCTGTTCCCAGGTTTAACCTTTGCGATGAATGTTTCCTCCAGCATCCCGACGTATCCACCAGTGATGTATTTAACCTTAAGCATTGCATCACTCACTATGGTACCGATGTGCAGGCGATGACGCATGGCGATTTGCCGGCTAGCCACTTTCCATAAGCCGTCGGTTTTAACAACTTTATTGAATTCAGTGTAAGCGGTTAAGCTATCACCTCCCGAAGTTATGAATTGCATAATCCAGGCCCATTCCGTGTCCAGTAGTTCACGATAAGCATGCGTTCCTTTTACTTGTTCATAGATCTGTTGATCATCAAATCCATCGCCCACTGCCAGTGTAACCAGGTATTGAATAAGCGTATCGAAGGCCATCACTACCGGTTGCCTGCTTTCGATGTCATTCGTTTTTGCGGCCTCTTTAATGGCTGCCGCTTCAACCAATTCCAGGGCATGGGTTGGAAGAAAGTAAATGAGGGAAGTTTCATAAGG
>JAQBOT010000452.1 GCA_028287885.1 Pedobacter sp. | reverse complement strand
AGCCTAGAGCTCTATAAATGATACCAGAGTAGAAATCTACATTTGGATACAGCTTACGCTCAACAAAATAAGGATCACTTAAGGCAGCTTCTTCAAGCTCTTTCGCTATCGCAAGCACTGGATCGTTGATGCCTAGTTTCTCCAGGATGTCATCACATGCTTTTTTGATGATCTTGGCTCTTGGATCAAAGTTTTTATACACGCGGTGCCCAAAACCCATCATACGGAAAGGATCATTCTTGTCCTTTGCCTTGTTGATCCACTTTTCCGTGTCACCACCGTCTTCTTTAATCTTTTCAAGCATCTCGATCACCGCCTGGTTTGCACCACCATGTAGTGGACCCCAGAGTGCGTCAATGCCTGCAGAAACCGAAGCATACAAGTTACAGTCGGAAGATCCAACCATCCTTACTGTAGATGCAGAGCAGTTCTGCTCATGATCCGCATGTAAGATCAATAAGGTGTTCATCGCATTTACAACTACAGGATCAATGACAGTATCTTCTGTACGCTGCCCAAATATCATGTGCAGAAAGTTACTAACGTAATCGAACTTGTTTTTAGGGTAAATTAGAGGATGACCTAGAGATTTCTTGTATATAAATGAAACTATCGTCGGAAACTTAGCCAATAACTTGATCATTGTCAGATCTCTTGTTTCCTCAGAAGAATTCGCGTTTAGAGATTCTGGATAGAAAGTCGATAATGAGCAAACCAAGGATGACAGCTGAGCCATGGGATGAGATTTAGACGGGTAGCCATCTAAAAACTTTTTCATATCCTCGTGAATCAAGGTATGGCCGCTAATCTTTGTCTGAAAAGCATCTATCTGCTGTTGGGTAGGTAGATCTCCATATATCAACAGATAAGCAACTTCAAGGAAGGTTGATTTTTTTGCAAGTTCTTCGATTCCATAACCACGATATTTCAAAATTCCCTCTTCACCGTCTAAGAAAGTGATTGCACTTTTAGTTGAACCGGTGTTTTTATAACCGAGATCTAAGGTAATGTGACCAGTTAAGTCTCTAAGCTTAGAAATATCTATAGCCCTTTCCCCCTCAGTTCCTGTAATAACAGGAAATTCGTACACCTTCCCATCAATTTTAATTTCTGCAATATCTGACATATCTTATAATTTATAAAAAACAAAAGTAATTATTCTATTCTATTTTGTAACTGAATGTTGGCTTAATTGAAATACCCGTACAATTTGTAAAACAATGAAACTTCCAATTCACTTGCACCCAGTTAATACATAACATAGATATGCACAAGTTAATACTTATTTTTACAAAAAATACATGTAAAAGCACGCTCCTAGCTTGTCATTTGGTAAACATCCAGTTACGTTCGTTATTAGTTGTTAATCGCCTCCATGTTTGTTTGTTTAAACCCTTTAATGAGGCTTGCAACGTCTTAATTCTCCTTATTTCGCCCAGCTATTCTACCTTATGCTTAATCAAAAACGCTGGCTTTTCCTTCCAGCGGTGGCTCTTCGCTTTCTCTTACTTTTTGTTTGCTACCAGCTTATTACTTCAAACCAAAAATCATCTCTATAAGATGTTTTAACGACAATTCAAGAGCAACAAAGTTTAGCTTTGGTAAATGTTTCTAAACAGTACAACATTTTACCTGATGCCCAGGTTTCTTTCCAGTGTATAAATATGAATGCAGACCCATTGGAGCAAAAGTGGTTAGATGAAATCCAATCTAATATTCATCACCGAATTTGGTGTAAAGGACCTGTTAGCTTTCAAAAAGCATGGCTTATTGATGCTGCCGCTACAATCAAGAAGAACGACAACATTTTCGGCGTTTCTACTTTAATCTTGCTGATAACCCGAAAGTCTGAGGGCAAATTGCACCACTAAATTGGGGAATTGATAGTCAACTTTTTGTGAATTCTCCAGAAGCGTATTATAAACCTTAGTATTTCAATGATTTTAGCAACCCATTCAGTGGCGTATTTAGCTCCGTTGAAACAATAACGACTTTGTCGCCCGAGATACCAAACAAGTATAGTCGGTATGTTTCAGGATACCGTGGAATGTTAATGACTACCGAGGGGCTTTCAGCAGTCTGTGTAATCTGTATTGGGTGGCCATGTTGATCATTCATCATTAACTTCCATTCAAAGTGAATATGATCTCTTGCATCTGGCAAAACCCATTTACCGGCTTTTTCTACTAAGGCAAAATAGCTGACATCAGAGGTCGCGTCTGTGGCAACCGCTTGCTTTAAGATCCTAATCTCTGGCATAGAAGGGATTGGAGTACCTAGTAAATCATGCTTCAGTTCGTAGTACTTCAGTTTATTCCTTCCATTAAAATCTCTCAAGCCGGTCAAACTGATGTGGTCTCCTTTTATTTCATCTTGCCAGCTCCCAATGAAAAAGCCTGACGCATTAACTGTCCCGTCTATTTGCCAGCCATCAGCGAGGTGGTATGGCAGTTTTAGTTCCCCAATTACCCGTTTAACATTCTTTGGAGATCTGTTGCTTCTGATAAGACCATATGACATTATGTTCTTTACATAAGATCTAACCAATAACTCTTGCCTCGGAAGATCATCAGATAATTCTAGTTCAATGGAAACCGGTCTGGATCCATCTTCCTTCACAATTGCATTAACTAGCTCATCTAGCCAATGCAAATAAGCGTCTTCCTGATAAATAGCACCTTGCCTGTCATACCTCCTGGCAATTTTACTTAATACCGGATTTCCAATTTTCCAGTATTTGATGGTTGAATTATCCTTTAAATTATGCACCGTATTAATGATCTCGTTAGAAAGATCATCCAAAATCCCCGTTTCCCTTACAAAGTCAATCTGATCAGAGATCCAAAAACCATACTGCAGATTCAGTTTATATTCGTTTGCTGCTCTTAATATGTTCCTATCATAAATGCCAGGCCCGTAATGACTAACTGTATTGATTCCTATTTTACTTAATTCAAAAAAGTCTCTCCGGATCTCATCCATCCTTATGGAATGGATGTTATTCTTCCAATCCTGTCCTTTCGTGTAATTTACGCCTTTGATAAAATTTGAAGTTCCGGTACCGAAAGCCTTGGTTTTCACTACTGGTATCTCCAATAATTGCAGATATCTTGGACCAAACAACAATGGCGAAGTCTCCTTCACTTGAGGCGTATTAAATTTGAAAAAAGGCTTAATAGAATCCGGTACCACAAGGGACCAATTTAAAGATCCGGATTGCGCCTTTGCGGATTCAGGAACATTCTTATCCATGCTGCTGTTAAACATGACCACTGCCTTAACCTCAGGGTACCGCGTCGATATCGCACGTATACCATCGTTGATCCATTTACTTTGGTTCCCAGCAGATCGTTCAGACCCGAATTCAGAAAGCATAACTGGCAAGCCTGACCTCAAAAGCCGGTTCTGATGAAATGGCTCATAAAGCTCCTGCATAGAAGACCACTTTTTACCAGCTCCATTTAAGCCATAGTTCAAGTTTGTAACTCCTATCCAATCGACGAATTCCATTCCCGGGAAATAGGTGTCAATTGCTTCTGCTTTCCAGGGATTCCAAACCCAAATAATATTATTTACCCCATTTTGCCTGAAGCGTCTGTGAACATACTTCCATGCTTCTTTAAATTCCTCTGGCGAATTACCCCCAGTAGCAGACCAAGGGTAAAATGGGTTGTCCGCCTCCTGAGCAAACCTTAAGTATACGGGACGTCGAAGAGCCTTAATTTGTTTAGAGAAAACATCAAGATACTTGTCGTAATTTCCATTCCGTATTTTTGAAAACACCTTGCGGTTTTGGACTTCACCATTACTACTTTCATTTTGTACAAACAAATTCTGCCATGGCTCCCAGGTAATCATCGGAACTGCTCCCATTTTGTATATAGAGTCGATTTCTTTCAATGGCAGATAAGACCCTTTCTGCTCAGCCCAAGAAATATACAAAGAAACAATATCCCAAGACACCGAATGTTTAGATGCATATTGTCGAACTGACTTTATAGAACTATAGCCGTTTGAATTGCTGGGAAAGAATATTCCATATTTGATGTTAACCTGGGGCTTGTATGCAATGTCTGCTGGTTGGTTCTCCGTTTCCTGCCAGTATATTAAAAACAAAGCCAGGCAACAAAGCAAGATGGTAATTAACAACGCTGCACTTCTCAAACCAGTGTAAACCTGTCTCCGCATTACCCAGAAAACCCGTTTTACACGTTGTAGCCGATTCATAACAAAGTTAAACCTTTGATTATTGCTTCTTAATCGGCGAATCTGCATTTGCCTGCTGGCAACAATGTTAAACGCCATAATCAAGCAGTTAACTGAGGCAAAGCTAGCCATACACAGATTGTATGGATTCAAATCGTTATACAGTCCATAAATGATTGCAACAATTGACAAAACCAGAACGCATATGTTTGGAATGTTTAGCGGCCAATTGTTCCCTTCATGCCCATCTTTTGGTGTAGGAATGTAGGCAACCTTTTTTCTCAATATCGTATATACAAGCCCGAGAATGTAAATCCACCAGGTTCCAATCATCAGTAGTCCGCCGACAGCATGAAACCCACGTTCCGAGTTTTCCATAACCCACCATTGCACATAATGTCTAATAAGAATTATTGAAGTTAAAAGCGGCAGCCCCATTATAAAAAACTGATCAACGCCAATATTCAATGGGCTTGTACTGAAAAATAGGGAAAGTATTGGAACCAGGAAGTTTAATAGGATGATCAGTCCAGAAAGATAGTGGAAGGGAAGGGTAAAATAATGGAGTTTTTGCTTCCAGGTAAATTGGTAGAAAAGTTTTGGGTAGGTCACCATAAGAAGCTCGAATACACCCCTGGACCACTTCAACTGTTGGCTGTAGTACGCTGATAACGTAGAAGGTACGAGACCCCGCGCAAGAACCGCCGGAACATAGACAGATTTCCATCCTTTAGCGTGCAACTGCATTGCCGTATGCATGTCTTCTGCCAAGCCAGCCGCATGTCCACCAATGGAGTCTAGTGCTTTACGTCTAAAGGTACAGTTCGCACCAATAGCCATTACAGTTCCATACCGATTCATCGTCATCATCATCGGACCATAAAACTGGAATGTTTGTTGCGCTGCTCCTTTTGCTATTAAACCGTCCTTAAGGTTCTTATAGGCTTGTACAACCTGAACAAAGCCGACGTCCGGGTTATTAAAGTGGGAAACGATTGGATCCAGGAAGTTCGGCTCGGGCACATGGTCAGGATCTAGGACTACGCAAAGATCTCCACTCGACTGTCTCAAGGCATTATTGATGTTTCCTGCCTTTGCATCAACTTTCAGCGTTCGCGTTACGTGATGGACCCCCAACTCTTTGCAAAACTGGCGTAAATACGGATCGTCAGCTTCGTCGCAGAGGTATGTTTCGTGGGGATAGGTTATTGCCTTGATCGCGAGTAGCGTTTCGGTGACCATTTTATGAGGTTCACCGGCACAAAATGTTGTAAATATATCAACTGAATACTGCTGAATTTCCGCGGGCGTTGCAGGTACCGTGATATAAAAGTAATGGTACCACTCATGTAAGACCGTAAAGCAATTATATACGATAGCAATCATCAGCATCCAGTATAATACTGGATTTCCAATGGCTGTATGACGAAGTGAGTTCCTTAGAAAAAGCAGCATACAGATCAACCCAAGAATGATCATGAATCGAAGAGTAAATTTTTCTGCTCGGGTAGGCGCTTTGATTAGATCCAACATCCTACTTAAGCACGTAAAACGGTGAATTACAGGTAGAAAAGTTGCCGTGCCTGTCGTATATCGTTGCGAAAAGCCTGTACGGCCCTTCTTGTTCTGGAACCAAAAAGCTTACTGCCAAATTGCCTGTGGAATGAAAAGTAACATCAATGGCTTTCAAATAATTTGTGTTTGATCTTTGGTTGTATTTATACCAATCTTCGGGGTATAATGCCCAGACAACCTCATACTCCTCTGGTATTGGTTTCAGAAGTCGCACTTTTGCTGAAGCCCGCGCCTTCGCTGTACAGAAGATGTTATCGACTCCAGCTTGATCATTCAGCATCATATCGTCTAACTGGGGAGCTTTAAAGGGCTGACTATCCGTCTTCCAGATGTAACGCAGCTTATCTACAGTCTCTGACTTTGCTCCATTTTGCTCAAAAAGGCTAAACCAGGTGTGCGTAAATTCTTGTTTATGTCCCCAATAAAAAACGAACGACCCTAAAAACCGGGGGTCATCAAATGGCATATCCAAAAGATACCTTTTTGCATAGATCTCTGCCTTCTTGGTGCTAGTGGGCTCTAAGTACGCACCCCAGACGGTGTGCGCAGTACCTTCCCAAGGTCCGTCAATACCCCATTCGGAAAGCAAGTACGGGCCATTCCAGAACCAAGTCATGTCTTTTATCTCCTGTTTAAATACCCCGATGTTGTTGTAGATATTAAATGATAGAATATCGACATTGGTTCTTAA